>JADFMZ010000073.1 GCA_022563615.1 Planctomycetota bacterium | reverse complement strand
ACTTGAGTTGTAGCGTGCCAGACCGAAGTCGGGATCTGCGAGATCCACCCTCCCCGCCGCCACAATCTTACCGTCGTCCTGGATCACTACGGAATTCACCCAATCAGTGCGGCCTGCGAAGTCCGTTATGACAAATCCGCCGCTTCCGAAGCTCGTGTCCAGGGCTCCGTCGTCGTGATAGCGAGCCAGAACGAAGTCGAAGCCCGTCACACCGTCGATTTGGGAAGTCCCCGCCGCGATGATTCTGCCGTCGGGCAGGAGAGCCACATCGTTGAAGGCGTCCTTGTTGGTTAGGTGAGCCGTGACGAGACCGCCGGTCCCGAACGTCGTGTCGAGGCTTCCGTTACTGTGGTACCGGGCGAGAGCGAAGTCCACGATGGTGTCGTCGTTGAAAACACCCCCACAAACGATGATCTTGCCGTCCGGTTGGAGGACAACGGCACTCACTCCGATGGTGTCTTCTGCGAACGCCGAAGTGACCAGCCCACCGCTTCCGAACGTCGTGTCCAGGCTTCCATCACCTTGGTAGCGAGCAAGAGCGAAGTCAGTGGAGTTGGAGTCGCGGGTATAGCCCACGGCGATGATCTTGCCGTCTGGCTGAATAACCACGTCGTGCGCCGCATCGGAGGCGCCGAAGAAGTCGGTCGTAACGATGCCGCCGCTACCGAAGGAGCTATCTAGGCTACCGTCGGCGTTGTATCGCACCAGTGCAAAATCGCCGTCGGCCCCTACGCCGGCGAACCCCGCTGCCACGATCTTGCCGTCGGCTTGGAGGGCGACGGCTTGGCCCTCGTCTTGCATCCCTGGGCCCAGGTCGGTCGTCACCAGTCCGGCCGTTCCGAACGTCGCGTCGAGGTTCCCGCCGGCATCGTAGCGCGACATCGCGAAAGCGCGACCATTTGAGACGACCAGGAATCCGACTACGACGATCTTGCCGTCGCTCTGGACGACGACCGCCTTCGCGAGGTCGCCGTCAGTTGAAAACGACGTGGCAACGTATCCACTCATGCCGAAGGTCGTATCCAATTCGCCCGGCGCGGCCTCACATAGCGCCGGCGCCAGGATCACGAAGACCGGCAAAGACTTGATGCAGATCTGGCCAAAGTAGTCGTTCGATGTTGGCGTGTTCATTGAGGGGCTCCTCTATTGGATCGAAGTGCGGCCCTGTAGAGCCAGTGACTCGGCTACGGACTAACTGCATTTCACTGAAATTCTCCAGTTGCCCTGTGCCCGAACGCACGAAGAAACATGGTACATGTTCCGCCCCTTCGGTTCAAGATTTTCCTAAAGGATACGGCTCGGATTTCCGTTGGTATGGCGTTTTTTTCGGTTCGAGAGCACAGAATCGAGGGTTCCGGCCGGTTCCGGGCGTAGCTCAACCTTCGCCTGCACCGCCCATGAATGTTGACTGATGACATGTTGCTACTCATCCGGTCGCCGAACCGCCCGATTATCTCGGTAGTGTTGATGGCCGCGAGCTACAGGACATTAGGCACGAAGAGTTAAGGCACGGTCACGCCGTATCGCCCATCGAACGCGGTGGCTCCCGCATCGTACGTGATGCCGTGCGCCAGGTTGGCTGCGGCGTGCTGCAGGATATCAAGGACGACCAGGGTTGCGTCCGACCGGCTGATCGCAATGGCCATCTCTTCGGCGGTCAGGCGAGCGTCGGGATGCGCCCGCAGGTGGGCCAGGACGGCTCGCTGAAGTTCGAGCACACTGTCGGCGGCCTTCTTGCCGGCTTCGACGCCGGGCTGGTGATACGCGTTGACGTTGATCAACTCGGCGTAGAGCCCGACCGCCCGCTCGAACAGGGCGATCAAGGCACCGACGCTACGGGCGTTGATCTCATCCAGTGTAATCGTGATCGACTGGCGACCCCTTTCCAAAAGCGCCTCTCGCGTTCCCTGAAGAAACGCGCTGAGGTAGTCGCCGGAGGTGACGTCCTCCTCGACGTCCAGGGACGGCCCGATCCGGTCGCGCAGGACGTTGATGAAGGTGACGAAGAAATCATCAGGCCCTTCGCGTAACTGCTGGATGAAGGAGTGCTGGTCGGTGCTGCCCTTGTGGCCGTACACGGTCAGACCCTGATGAACGACCTGCCCGGACCGGTCCAGTTCCTTGCCCAGCGACTCCATCACAAGCTGTTGGAGGTAGCGACCGAAAAACGCCAGCCGGTCCTTATAGGGCAGCACGACCATGTTCCTGTCGCCGCGCCCCTCGCCGGCGTAGTACCACATAAGGGCCAGGAGTGCGGCGGGGTTGTGAAGAGGGTCGGGCCGGCGCGTGATCGCGTCGCAGTCCCTCGCCCCCGCGAGCAGGTCGTCGAGGTCCACTCCTTGCAATGCGGCTGGTAGCAGACCGACGGCCGATAGCACTGAGGTTCGCCCGCCAACCCAGTCCCACATCGGGAACGTTTGCAGCCATTGCTGCTCGACGGCTTGTCGATGCAATGTGCTGCCTTCCTGCGTAACGGCGACGGCATGTTTGGCAAAATCGAGACCGTTGCGTTGGTATGCAGCCGCCACCTCAAGCATGGCGTTGCGCGTCTCTTTCGTTCCGCCGGATTTGGAGATGACGACGGTCAGCGTTTGTTGCAGAGTCTCGTCGAGTTCCGCCAATAGCCGGTCGAACCCATCCGGATCGGTGTTGTCGATGAAGCGGACCAAGATGGGGTCATCGACCTGGCCCAGTGCGTCGCAAATCAACTGCGGGCCCAGGGTGGATCCGCCGATCCCGACCACCAGCACCAGGTAGAAACCGTCCGCCCGCTGCGGCGTAAGCTGTCCGGTGTGGATCGAGTCCGCGAATTTGCGGATGGCCGTAATCGCCTGCTCGATTTCGGCGCGGATGTCGTCGTTGGGGGCCAGCTCGGGGGCTCGGAGCCAATAGTGTCCGACCATGCGATGCTCGTCGATGTTGGCCTCGGCGCCGCCCTCCAACTCCTTCATCGCATCGAACGCACGAGCCATCGGCTCGGCCATCGAGGTCAGGAAGGCATCATCGAATGACATTCTGCTGACATCGATCTGCAGGCCCAGGTCGCTGTCTACGCACGCATACCGTTTGTAACGGCTCCATAATTCTTCCGGCGTCATGGGTTGGGCTCCGATAGAGGTTGGTTGGCCTGTGTTTCCGAGGGCGCAAGCGCCTGGATGGCCTCGTATATTTTTCGCGTTGCGGCGCGAACGGTTTCCCGCTTGCTCTCCATGTCGTCGAACTCGCTTAAATCGACGGGGCGACCGAAGCGGACGCACGCCCGATGCCGCGTCAGCAGATCGCGCAGGATGCCGCCACGTTGAACCGTTCCGCTGATGTAGGCCGGGATCACCGGCGCGCCGGTTCTCAGGGCCAGCAAGGCGACGCCGTCTTTGAGCCTGACGGTTTTGCCCGGCCGGATGATGCCGCCTTCGATGAAGATGGCGACGGCCTTGCCCGACGTCAAGTGGCGTAGCGCCTGCTTCGTAGCCCCGGTCTCCCGCGTGCCGCGCCGCACGGGAATGCAGTCAACCTGCCGCAAGAAGTGGCTCAGAAGCGGCAGCTTAACGTACTCCGCCGCGACCAGGAACGAAATGATTCGGCCGGGCGCGGCGGCGATGAGAAACAGAGGATCGGCTGCACACACGTGATTGGAGGTGATGATGACGGGCCCTTGGCGTGGGATGGTTACACGGCCTATGCGGTGCAGCCGCCACCAGAACTTGGCGACAAACTCATTGAGGCGAAACAGGAAGTTCAGCCAGGGGCGGTGGGGTCCGCGGCGAAGTCGAATCCGAAGCGTGATCAGGCCCGCGATCAAAGTCATGATGGCGACGGCGACGAGAATCGGCCCGACCCAACGGTCGAGGCGGGTCCATTGCGGCACGCCGAGCAGTCCGGTGGCTATGAGCAACGCCCCCGTCGAACACACGTCTCGCACCCCGAAGACGCGTCCTCGATACCCGTCCGCCACGGTGCGTTGCAGCAGCGAGCTGACGCTGGCCATCACCGCCACGCCGAATGTTCCCGCGATGACCACGCCGACGGCGCCGACTCGCGCGAGCGTCGACGGCGCCGCCGGCAAGTACACCGAAGAAGCGAATACGCCGACGCCGCAGGCGAAGCCCATTAGGCCCCAGGTGATCGCCACGTCGGCGCGAAGCGCATCACCGAGGGTGCTTATGGTGATGGCCCCGATGATAAATCCCAACCCGACCAAGGCGCGATAGGTGCTTATGGCGGCAAAGGTGCCGCCGTACACGTCGCGCACGACGGCCGGAATCACGCTGTTGACCAGAGACCCGCCAAACCAAAAGATCGCGGCGATCACCAGCAATTCCCACACGTGCCGATGGGCACGGGCATAACGGAAGCCGGCGGTCAGCTCGCCCAGGGACGAGCGCAGAGCCCGGTCCGACGGGTCGCGCTCCCGCATCGGCGGCGGGCGAAGCATCAGAAGAAATACGGCACTGACGACGAACGTGGCTGCGTCCACACGAAACGAGACCGTCGGTTCATAGCGGTCCGCCAGGTACCCCCCGATCCCGGCAGCCGCCATCGTCGCAATGATGCCCAAACCGCTGATCAGGCCGTTCGCGCGGATCAGTTGATCCGACGAGATCAGCGTGGGCAGCAGCGCCGACCGGGCCGGAGAAAACAGCGCCGCAAACATGCCCACCGCCAGCAGCGGCACGAACGGGCCCCAGGAGCCCCAATCCTCCGTCCAACCAATCAAGGTGGCGAACCCGAGAAGGATCGCACAGCGGATCGCGTCGGCGGCGATCATCACCCCGCGACGCGGCAGGCGGTCCGCCAAGAGGCCGGCCAACGGCGCCAGCAGGAAAAAAGGGACGAAGAACATGAAAGTCATCCGCGCGATCAGCGTCGTGATGTCGCGCGCGGGATCCAGTGCATTCTGCGTCTTGAGGATGGCCATCTCGGAGATGTGGTCGCCCATGGCGCTTATTCCATAGGCGCACCACAACAGGATAAAGTTGCGGTTATGCAACAGTCCCGGCTTAAGATGCGAGGGTTGTTTTGCAGATGTGCCCATTGGAGCTTGCAATCCTCGGGCGGCGGCCTTCAAGGTGCAGCCGGCGATTCTCTCTCGGACGGTGCCGGCTACTCATGTCCGTCGCACCCGGGTCGATCCATCTTGTCCTACCTAAAGAGGTGACCGGGTTGCCTTCGTCGCAGCCGCTGGCTATGCTAATCGTTTTACCCTGGCGGGGAAGATTCCCAGGCCGGGCAATCCAAGGAACCTTAGGGTGGTGCCGAAATCACCCCATTGGAAAGGATGTACGATGAACGGTGGGTTGACATGGACTACGGCCGCGACTTGCGGTCTGGCAGTGCTGGCCGGCGCGCCGAGCTTCGCCGGGGATAAGGAATCTTCGGGCATGCATCCGCGCGTCAAGATGGAGACGACGCTGGGCGACATCGTCCTCGAACTGGACGCGGAAAAAGCGCCCATCTCAACTTTGAACTTCATCCAGTACGCACAGGACAAGTATTACGATGGGACGATCTTTCACCGGGTCATCGCGGGATTCATGATCCAGGGCGGCGGTTTCACCATGGATGGAAAGAAGACGGAGGGGCTTCGCGAGGGCATCAAGAACGAATGGCAAAACGGGCTCAAGAACAAACGCGGCACGATCGCCATGGCCCGTTTGGGTGGACAACCGGACTCTGCAACCGCGCAGTTCTTCATCAACGTGGTCGACAACGCCTCGCTGAATCAAGCTCGTGACGGCGCCGCCTACACTGTTTTCGGCAAGGTGGTCGAGGGCATGGAAACCGTAGAGAAGATTCGCAACACGGCGGTAACCCGACATGCGACCATTCCCGGCGGCAAGGTTCCGGTGGAACCGGTGGTCATCAAATCCGTGCGCGTAGTAGGCTCGTTCGATCGAACCAAAGTCCAAGCCGCTATTCAAGGCACGGAGGAAGAAGTGAACGCAGAAGCTCAGGGACGCAACAAGAAGTATGAGGACGCCCAGGCCAAGGGCACCAAGACCGACTCCGGGTTGATTATGTACGATTTGACAGAGGGTGAAGGACCAATGCCGGAGCCGACCGCCAGGGTCGAGGTGCATTACACCGGCTGGCTGACGGACGGGACGAAGTTCGACAGCTCGGTGGATCGCGGCCAACCGTTTACCTTCGGCCTGACAGGTGGAGTGATCCAGGGTTGGCTCGAAGGGGTCAAAACGATGAAGGTCGGGGGAAAGCGCATTCTGGTTATCCCATCGGATCTGGGCTACGGCAGTCGAGGATCTCCACCGAAGATTCCCGCCAATGCGACGTTGGTATTTGAGGTGGAACTACTGTCCATCAAGTAACATGTGGAAGTACGACACTATGACAAGACTGGGCCGCGGGCCTTAGTCCGTGCGATGGCACAGTTTCCGGTGATCGTCGGTTGGGTTCGCGCAGGCTAAAGCCTGCGGCTCAGATTAGGGCTAGGAATTGTGAAACTCGATACCCACACGCTTACTCAGCGGATCGAAACCCGTCGTTGGGTGGCGGTTGCTCCTCTCATTGCGATGCTCTTGATGGTCGGGTGTCAGACGCCGCGCGGTGGCGGCAGCCCAATCGCGGACGCCGCCGAAACCAATCCGCTACGTCCGCGCGTAGAGTTGGAAACTACGCTCGGGAATCTTGTGTTGGAGCTTGATGCCGAAGCCTCACCGATTACCGTCATCAACTTCGTCGATTATATTCAGGACGGCTTCTACAACGGTATCACGTTCCACCGGGTGGTGGAGAAGACCGTCATTCAAGGCGGCGGCTACCTTCCTGATATGACGGCCAAAACCGATGGATTGCGGGCGACCATCCCCAACGAGTGGCCCAACGGGCTGGTCAACCGCCGCTACACGATCGGCATGGTTCGGCGGCCGGGGGTGGCCAACTCCGCCCGGTCGGAGTTCTACATCAACCTGGCCCACAACCTGCATCTGGATGAACCGAGTGACAAGGTGGGCTACACCGTGTTCGGGAAAGTCGTCGATGGTTTTGACACCATCGAGAAAATCCGCCGCGTGCCCGTGGCCACGCACCCGCGCTACGCCGAGGGTCGAAGCGCGGTCGTGCCGATCAAACCCGTTGTCATCCGGACCGTGCGCCTGATCACTCCCTTTGACCGGGCCGGTGCGAAGCAGATTGTTCAACAGTATCAGGCCGAGGAGGAGAACCGTCTGGCCAACCTGATTCGATCCCACGAGGAAAAGGCGGGCAACAAGGCCGTAACCTCCAAGTCGGGGCTCATTTATGTGGATCTGGTGGTCGGCGGCGGCGCCATGCCGGTGCTGGAGAGCGAAATATCCATCCTGTATATCGGAACGTTCGTCGGTGGCGTGGAATTTGAAAGCCGGCTTGAAGAGCCGCTGACGATCAAGCTCGACACGGCGATCAAGGGATGGCAGGAAGGCCTCCAAACGATGAAGGAGGGTGGGGAACGCCTGCTGATCGTTCCCTCTGAGCTCGGCTTTGGTTCCGGCGGCATACCGGGCATGATTCCGCCGGACTCCACGCTCGTGTTTGAAATCACACTGTTACAAGTGGATTGATACGGAATCGTTACAGATGATTCTCCCCCGCGACGAATCTGAAACGGTAGAATGTGTGGGTCAGGAGGAGTTGGCTGACACGCGAGGACGGGTTCGTTTGTCGCGGGCCTTCCGGTTTGAGGCGGCGCACCGATTGCCGAATGTGCCGGCCGGCCACAAGTGCGGTCGGTTGCACGGCCACAGCTTTCGCGTTGAATTGGTCTGCGAGGGGGAGGTTGACCCACACCTGGGATGGCTGGTTGATTTCGCGGAGATCAAGCAGGCGTTTGATCCATTGCTGATGAGTCTGGATCACCACTACCTCAACGAAATCGAAGGGCTGGACAACCCGACGGCGGAGAACATCGCCCGGTGGATTTGGGATCGACTCAAACAGGGGTTGCCCACGCTTGCCCAGGTGAACGTAGCTGAAACCTGCTCGAGCAGGTGTGAATATCGAGGTTAGAAATCCGTAATGTCCGACGTATCGTTTTCCCTTGGGAGAGGCGATTCGGCGGGTTTGACAATCGCAAGATTTTTGAGTTCGGAATAGGTTGGCTAGTAAAAGGAGGCTGGGTATGACACGAAAATTGTTAAGCATGTTGGTGGTGTTGGGTGTCGGTTCTTTTGTCGCTTCGGCTCAGGCGTGCGACGGGTGCCCCAAGCACAAGGCGACCAAGACGGCTGCGCAAGCGCCGGGGAATCCGAGCGAATGCCCACACGCCAGGGCGAAGCTGACCGCTGCCGGCGCCACCACCGACGGTCGATCCGACGCGGCGGCTACCGGAAGCTCGACGTGCAGCGGCAAATCCAAGTTGACGTCGGCCAAGGCCGAGGGAAGCTCCGGCAAGGATTGTCCTTTCGCTGCCAAAGCAGCGGGCGAGTCCACATGCAGCGGCAAGGGCAAGTTGACGTCGGCCGGGGGCGAGTGCACCTGCCCGATCAAGAAGCAAATTGATGCGGTCCTGGCGTCGCTGCCCTCCATGCAATACAAGGTTGGCGATGAAGTTACGGGTTGCTCCAAGTCCGCCGGCAAGATGGCCAAGGCCAACGGCGGAAAAATGCAATACGTGGTTAGCGAGCAGGTCTTTACCGACGAGGGCGAAGCGATTGTCAAGCTCGCCAGCCTTCTCGAAAGCGAGATCGCATCTCTATCCTCGATCCAGTACGCCGTCGGCGGAGAGTGCGTCCAATGCCCGTTACGGGCCAAGGATCTCGCGAAGAAATCCGATTCCAAGATCGCCTATCGCGTTGCCGGCATCGACTTTGATAGCCGGGAAAAGGCCCAAAAGGCCGTCGAGGCCGTCAAGGCCGCTCTGACCAGCGTAAAGATGACTTACAAGGTGGGCGACCAATCCTTCTGCTGCGACAAGATGGCCGGCGCCAAGGCCAAAGAGACGAGTTCGAAGCTGGTCTATGTCGTGGGTGACGAGGAAACCGGCTGTTCCCAGTCGGCCAAGCTCAAGCTGGCCAAGCACAAGATCCGCACCATCGTTGCGGCGGCGGCGCGTCTGAACGTCTCCTAGTGCAGAGTTTCATCCAAGTGATGCGACGATGTGCTGGCCCCCTGGTGTGTGTGAGGAATCTCCGGGGCTGGAACGGATCATCGCCAAAATGGCGAGTTGATTAGTCCAAGTAATCGAACGGCCTCCCACGGCTTGCAGGATCGATCGATCGTGCAAGCCGGGGAGGCCTTTTTCGTGCGCTGATAGGCAGACTTTCGTTCCCCGATCGCCCGCCGGTAGTTTGTTCTTACTGCTGCGGATCAGCGAGCCAACAGGGCGGCACCAGAACTTTCAGAAGCCAGGGGCAGTCCGGGTTCTCGTTGTGTTGTGCGCGACCCGTCTTCTTTTCCCAACTCCGAACGGGCTCCGGCTTCATCGTAGTCAGGTAGGCCTTGCCCGGCTGCGTCCTGAAGGACGTTTGCATCGGCTGAGGTAGAGATGAACGTTGCATCGATTGCGATCGGACTGAACTTTGCATCGGCTGAGTTGAGGCCGATCGTTGCATCGACTGCTGGGGCGCCGGCGGAAATTCGAACGGGTTGGCGGCGCGTGCCCAGGGTCCGGTGTGATGGTACGCGTCGGTCAAGCTGGTGGGGACCAGGACGTTGTCCGCCGCTTGCAAGCGGATGGACATCAAAGCCTCGCGCTCGACCGTTTGTCGGATAAAGAACGGAATGTCTTGATTGACGAAGCTGGATGCCAGCAAGCGATAATCGCCCTGGCGATGAATGACCCGACTGGAATCCTTCATCGTTTGCAAGGCTTTTTGCGCTTCATCCAGGCGCGCCAGCTCCGAGTTCAGCCCTTCCATCGCCCGATGGACCCACTGGCGATCCTGCTCGATGGTCACGCGGCGGGAGCTGTCTTCGTTCGCCTGTTCGAACAGTTGGTTCAGGCGATGCATTTTCGCCTCCAACACCTTTTCCTCACGTCGCAGATCGTTTTTTTCGTCGTTGAGAACCTGGAAGGAACCATCGGGGGCGAACAGCTCGGTGACAAACGCCAGCCCCATCCGCCGCCCTCGCAGCTCCGCGATCTGCTCGTTAAGTCGGTCGATCGTCGCCAGGCAATGCTGCAAGTGCATTTCGTTCTCGACGAACTTGCGATCATGGTGATAGAGGTGATCGGTCAGCATGTAATAACGTTTGCGACGGGCAAGACGCTGGGCCTCCTCGGTAAAGACGGCCTTGCACCGCTGGAAATCGTCGGAAAGCCGGTGGATATGGCGCAGCTTCCATTCCGCCTTGGCGTAGTCGGCAACCAGCACCATTTTGCTGGCAGCCTCGCCCGATCGCACGCGATCCAACTCCTGCTTGCTGAACGCCGGTTGAGTGGTCGGACGGAAGAAACTATTGTCACCGGGCAACAGCAGAACCTCGATGTTGTGAAGGAAACCACCGGTGCGCATTTGAGCGTGCGCTTGGGTCTGCATTTCGCGGTCAATGGCCGCATCCAGTTCGCGCTCCAATTGGTTGAACGCGCGGAGTTGCCGGGCGAAGCTCTTGAATACTTTCGCGTTACGGGTCTGGAGATTGTTCTGCAGCTCGAAGTCGTAGGCAAGCCCCTGCTTCTGCTCGGGGATGTCGTTTCTCCATTTCCGAAGCACGTCAACCAGTTCGGTCCCGGTCGTTGCGACGTGGATCCATCCTTGCACCGCTTTTGCCTCATCCTGGTCCAGCAGGGCGAAGGTGTAGTTGCCCGGCTTCAATGGGGTAAGGCTGTAGGTAACGTTTCGGCCCGAGAAGGATTCACCCCAAAGGACGACGTGCTTGGACTCGGGATTGAAGGACGATCCGTGGCGGGCTGCATCGTCGCCTGCGAACCCTTGGTAGCCGGAATCGACGACTAACCCGGTCGTGGCCTGACCGGT
>JADFMZ010000403.1 GCA_022563615.1 Planctomycetota bacterium | reverse complement strand
GGCAGGGGCGTTCGCAGGCGTGACAGCCGGTGCAGAACGGCTCGTCCACGTCTTTGTCCCAGAGCAAGATCGGAAAGGCGCGATCACGCTGCGGTACGTCCCGGTGGGTCACATATGGGTAGCGGACGGTCACCGGCTTACGCATCGCCGTCCTGTCGCTGCTGATCTCACTTGCCTGTCACGCGCGAGTTTCACTCAACCGAATCCCAACGGACGGAGATAATTCTTCCGACATCTCTGTGCCAACCTCCGCAAGAGGCCGACACGATTGCGACGTAACTCTAAGGATTCGCGCGGGCCGCTTCTGGCAGGCCCGACAGGATCGGGATTGGGCCGTGAACTACGAATTCGAGGAACCGAAAGTCCACGAGCGGATGAGCTTGGAAGATTACGTGGTCCGTGCGGCAGAATTGCAACCCTTTCGCATCGAATCGTTCGAGTTGATCCGTGCTGAGTCCAAGCTGGACCGAGGCTGGGCCCTGGTTCGACATCGCTCCTCTCTGGTGAGATTCCCCGATGTGCCGGCGCGTCAGGTCGAGATGTGGCAGAAATGGCGTCGGATCAACAGGCAATGGTATCCCGTCCCGCCGCGCGAGCTGATAGCCTACCCGGAGGCGCCGGCCCTTCGCGACGCCGATCAGGAGACCCGACTGGAACGGAGATTCGAGGAATCATGGAAATACCGACGAACGAAAAACTGGTCTGAGCTTTACCGTCTCTGCGATCCCCAAGACCGTATCATGATCGACGAAAAGGAATTCAACCTGGCCGAAAGCATGATCGATTATCTTTCACGCGAGTTGGATTGGGTTGAAGTCGTCGGCCGTCGTGGACGCATTCGTGTCGGCTACCACCATAAGCTGGCGGACCCCAGTTTGACGAAACTCCAACCGACCACGACATTCGTCATCGAATACTGGGTCAAGCGCGGCGACACCTGGTACCGCGACATGAAACGTCCCTAGTGCAGTGTCACGCCTTAATCTGCGGGTTTGCCACTGCTCCAGTTGCACATTGCTTGATGACTGCGACTATGATTCCAACCCGAGCCGCGGGCTTTAGCCTGCGCGACGTCACGGCGTCTTGTGAACGCACGCCGCCTGCGCTGGATCGCGCAGACCTTTTCCAAAATGCCTGCGACTCAGGTCGTTGTGAAACTTGCGAAACAAAGGTACGGACCGATAGGGAGACACCGATGAGATTGAGGCACTCTGAGAAAACACTTTTGCATACGGTCCACGCACCTCGGGATATCGCGCAGGCTAAAGCCTGCGGCTCAGTTTTGTTCGATTGCCTGAAAACCCTTTGCACGATGCTCCCAGTCTTGTTGGTCATTACGACAGGCTGCACGCAGCCGCCACGTAACGGCCCGGTTTCTCCGGTGCGCGGTGCAACCGCGCACGAGCCCACGCACCCATCACCGAACGCACAAGCAAAATCCCTACGCGGCCCGCCGCGCGGCACGTTTAAGCTGTGTTCGCAAGGATTGCCGGAAACAGGCATGTGGAAGTGCGATCCGGTTGTGGGTGATTTTAACGAAGACGGCCTGCTGGATCTGGCCGCATTGTCACGCTTGGGGACTGGGCCGCGTGTGTGGCTGAACGCCGGGAAAACAGGATGGACGGCATCTCCCTTCGGCCTGGTCGCCCCGAAGCATTCCTGTGGAGGAGGACTGAGCGTCGCCGACGTCAACCTCGACGGCCATCTGGATCTGGCCGTCGCGGATCACTGCCACGGCGTGTCCGTCTATCTCGGCGACGGCGCCGGCCGCTGGACGATCGTTGCCCAGGAGCTCCATCCGCCGCTGACCGGGTCGGATGATTCAAGCGATCCGACATCCGCCGGGGCTGAGGACGTGGCGCTGGGGGATGTCAACTCCGACGGCTTCCCCGATCTGATCGCCTCAGCCAGTGACGAGGGCGGGATCAGTCTGTATCTATCCGACGGCACGGGACGAAAATGGACCTGGACGCAGACCGGCCTGCCGAGCAAGGGTTGGGCGAACCGGGTCATGCTTACGGATGTCAATGGGGATGGATCTCTGGACGTCGTGGCCGCGATGGGCGTAGGCCCTCGCGTCTGGCTTGGTGACGGGCGGGGTTCCTGGACGGCGGCGTCGACTGGACTACCCGGCCCGGTGATTCGAGGCCTGTATCACGGCATCGACGTCGGGGATCTCAATGAGGATGGTCGCCCCGACATCGCCGTCGCCAACTGGGTGGATGGGCCGGAGGTCTACCTCCAACAAAGTGACGGCTCGTGGCACAAAACGCCCGATGTGTTTCCGGGTATGCTAGGCGGCGCCGCCGGACTGGCCCTGGGCGACCTCGACGGCGACGGACATCTCGACATCGTCGTCTCGGGCCGACTCACGCTCGACGGCGGGTTCGTGCGCGGCGTGTTCGCACTGTATGGCGACGGAGCCGGACATTGGAGCTATGCCGCAGACAGCGGACTCCCGGAAACCGGATTGGCGTTCACAGCCGGCGTCGCCCTGGCTGACCTGAACCAGGACGGTCGCGTGGACGTCGTAGCAGCCGGTGGTTTGATCGTCGAAACCGCGCCGGGGCCGACCGAACCGGTGATCCCGCAGCGCCTCACCGTCTGGTGTGGGCAAGACTGAGCCGCCCGAAGGCGTCAGCTCCTGAGGTGATACTTGCAAACAAGTTATACGTGCAGACAAGCAGTTGCAAATACTCACCCGTTCGACATCAATCCATGAGATAGGCTGAAGCGCCGCCTGCCGGTGTGCGACGGCAGTTGCGCGTCGCCCCAACCTGGGCGGCAACCTGACCCCGATCGGCTCAGCCTCGACATTGGTGGCTGAGACCATCATCCACAAGAACGGCCTGGCAATGTCCTTCGCACGTTTCGTCAAGCTGGCCATTCCCTTCGCCGCGATGCAGATCGCCTTGGCTACGGTGTACGTCCTGCTGTTTCTGCGGTAGGCTGATGCCGGTTTTGTCTGCCGGCCGACGAGCCGATTAGCTTGGACCATGGTGTCACGATGCCGAGCACTATCGAAGACACAAGACATTCTTTCCTTCCGATGCAGCAGGAATCGCACAAACAAACGAATCAGCGTGTGGCCAAGGAGCTCTGTAATGCGTTCCGATGCCGGTTCGACG
>JADFMZ010000402.1 GCA_022563615.1 Planctomycetota bacterium | reverse complement strand
GCCGACCGCGTTGAAAAACGAGAACGGCGCCAGGTTGGGAACGCCTTCGGCTGAGAGGGTGGAGGCAAACGCGATCGGTCGGGGCAAAACGACCGACAACAGCGTCTTGAAATTGTCGCGCCGCTGGCGTTCGGAGCAGATCAACGGTGTGAAACTAGCGTAGGATTTCATGCAATGGCACGGATCAAAAAAAGTGGCGCCACGCCTTTTGAGTGTGACGAACCGAACTACGGACGCCGCCGGCGAGCGACGCTAAGCGTTGACGCGATCGGGACGCGCCCTATCGAACGGTTTCCCGAAGTTTCTTGCACAACTCGTAGTATTCGAGCACGCCCTCGAGTGTCTTGCGCTCATCGGCACTGGCCAGGGCGATAGCATCGCGCTGCTGCGAGATGGCCCCCTCCAGGTCGCCAATCTGGTACAAAGCGCCGGCGTACACTGCGATGACGGAGGCATCACGCCCTTTCGAAGCCTCGTGGGCCGCCTGCGCCGCCTCGAGCACCAGGTCTGGCGTGCGCGCGGAAAGATCGCCGATCGCCAGCAAAGCCGAGGCGAGGCGCTCCATGGCCAGCGCGTTGCCGCGATGCGCGTCGATATGAGACCGCGCCCACTTTCTGAACGTTCGCGTGTTGCGAAGCTCCAATGAATAGATATCTTTCAGGGCATTGAACGCCGCATCATTGGCCGGGTCGAGCTTGAGAATGTCAATGAGCCCGTCCCAGACAATGCCCCATTGACCCATTTGAAGGGAGAAGCTCAGGGCATCAAGGCGTCGGTACACCTCAGCCTCTAGCTTGGCGGCCTTAAGGTCGTACGTGCCGTCGATGACCGCCGGTATGACTTCCATCAGCGCCGGATCCAGCGGGCTGCCTTGCCAAACGATCTTGCGATCACGGTCGACAAGGTACGCATGGGGAATGCCAACCGGCGCCGCTTTGTCGAAATAGGCGTCGAAGGTCTTCCCGCTATCGTCGATCGCCACCGTGTAGCTCATCTTGGAGCCCTGCTTCTTCACGAACCGCCGGATGGCCGACTGCGTGTTCCCACGATCGTCGACATCGGTCACGCCGATGATCACCAGATCATTCTTGTATTTCGTTTGAAGCTCAGACAGGAGCGGCACGCTGGCCTTGCACGGCGGACACCAGGTCGCCCAGAACTCGACCAGGTGGATTTTCTTTCCGGAGTCGCGGGCAAGGTCTACCGGCTTGCCCTTGACCCATTCCTTGATCTGAAGCGGCGGCGGTGGGTCGCCAATCTGCGGCGCCGCCTGCACGGAACCCGGATTCCAAAAAACGACAGACAAGGCGGCTAATAAGATCCATGTGCGATTCATGGTAACGGCACCTCCTGATTCCTGTGCGACGTAATCGGCCATCCGATGAGCCGGCGTTGGGCTCCTCGTCCCCGCGCTGAAAGCCGGACCGACCCGGCTCGCGCGAAGTCTTTTATCAGACCCACTGGCTTCCCCAGGCCGTCGTAGGCGGATGAACAACCTTAGTGTACCTGAAATCGAGGCTATACGCCAACCGTGAATACGCCGCAGGACGCCATCGGTTTGCGCCTTACGAGAACTTACAATGTGGCTGCCCCGCGCTGCTGGAGTTTCGGCGCCGTTGCGCCGCGCCCCTTGCCCAGCCTGCTCAGTCGCTCGCAGGCGTCTTGCAGATCGGCCATCGTCTTGGCGTAGCAAAACCTAAGCTGGCGTCGGCCGTCCGAGGGGTTCCGGTAAAACGCTGATCCAGGCACTGTAGCTACGCCCACTTCGTCTAGAATCGCTTCGGTCGCAGCCGTTGCATCAGCCCAACGACCTTCCTCGAATTCCGCCAGCAGGTAATAGCTGCCCTCGGGAACGAAGGGTGTGAAACCGATCTTACGAAGAGTCTCGATCAACAGATCCCGCTTGACCAGATAGTCGTCGCACATTTGTTGGTAGTACGTGGGCGGCAGACCCAGCCCCGCCGCTATTCCGTGTTGCAACGGCGCCGGCGCACAGATGTAGAGAAGATCGTTCACAACCGACATCCGATCAATGATGTCAGCCGGACCGATCGTGTAGCCGACTCGCCAGCCGGTGACCGCGTAGGTCTTCGACGCCCCGCTCATGGTCAGCGTGCGATCCCGCGCCTCAGGAAAACTTGCGACACTGACGTGGGGTTTCCCATAGGTGATGTATTCGTAGATTTCGTCCGTGACGATCCAAACGTTGTGTTGGTTGGCCAGCGCTGTGATGTGGCTTAGCTCCGCCTTGGAGAAAACCTTGCCGCTGGGATTGGCCGGCGTGTTGACCAGGATCATCCGAGTGCGATCGGTAAAGGCCGCCTCAAGTTGCGATACATCGTAAGACCAGTCGGGCGGCGTCAGATCAACAAACCGAACCTTTATATCGAAGAGGTTGAGCAGGTTCGCATGGTAACTGTAATACGGCGAGAAGATGATGCACTCGTCCGATGGGTTGAGAGTTGCAAGGGCGGCGCAGGCGAAAGAGCCGGCTGATCCAACCGTCACCACAATCTCGGTCTCGGGGTCGCAGTCGATCGCGTTGAATTTTCGCATCTTGTCGGCGATCGCCCGGCGCAGCTCGATGATGCCGCGAAGATTCGTATAGGTCGCTTGGTCATGGTCGATGGCCTGTTTGGCGGCGTCCTTCACCGCGTCCGGCGCGGGCTGATCGCACACGCCCTGCGAAAGATTCACGCCGTTCATGGCCGCGCAGATGGCCGAGTATCGGCGGATGTCCGACTGCCGGATGTTGGCCACTCGCTCAGCTATGGGTAAGTTCAAGGTACGTCTCCACAGGTCAAAACAACCGGTGCCCCGATCTTCACGTGCGCAATATAGATCACCGAGCAATTCCCGGCAAACAGGCGCGATGCGCCCTTGCGGCGCGCCGCGTCTGGGATGAACCCCGATGATCGGGAAAAGCTACCCGTTAGTTTGGGATAGGGCTCGGGTGCCACTGCTCTCGAGCAGTGCCCTCCTGGACGGGACATCGACAATCCACTGCTCAAGAGCAGTGGCACACCCACAAGACGACGCGTGACACTGCACTACGGTTGGCGAAGGGCGAGAGGTTTCAGGATCGGGAGCTTGTCGAACTCTTCCTCGATCTTGGTCAGATCCAGTTCTTCG
>JADFMZ010000072.1 GCA_022563615.1 Planctomycetota bacterium | reverse complement strand
TAGGCACTCTAACAAAACGGTGTGGTGGACCGTCGAAGCAGCGAAAATATCGCGTGGGCTAAAGCCCGCGGCCCGGTCTTGTTAGAGTGCCTTATGTTCGTCGAGCGTCTCGGGGCGATGGAATGCCATTGCTGATGTTGCCAGCACGAAGAAAACGCAGGCGTGGTCATCTTGTTGTCAAACTCTTCGGGCCGCGAAGGTCCGGGGGCGGGGGCAGTTGGGGAGGCGGACGGTTCTTGAACTTTTCGTACTGTTCGGTGTGCATGCTCGTCAGCTCGATCGGCTTGCCGTTGATGAACATGTGCGTAACCAGGCTGACGGTCTGCAGTGGAGTATCGGTGGTGAGGATCAGGTCGGCCTGCTTTCCCACTTCGATGGAACCGATGCGATCGGCGAGGCCAAGAATCTCGGCGGCGCCAAGAGTCAGCGCGTATTCAGCCCGGTCGCGCGGCAGCCCGTGAGCGACCGCCATCCCCGCCTGCGTCCCCAGATTGTAGGCCCCCGACGCGCTATTCGAGGCAAAGCAAAAGCGCACGCCCGCGCGGTGCAGCACGCCCGCGCAGCGGTAGACCGAATCCCACGGCTCAAACTCACCGCGCGGGTAGCTCAGCGGTGACGAAAGGATGACCGGGATGTTCATCTCGGCGAGTTTGTCAGCCAGCTTCCAGGCTTCTCGCCCACCGCTGAGGATCCAGGTCAGATTGTGCTTGTCGGCGAACTCCATGGCATCGAGAATCTCTTTGTAGTTTGAAGCCATCAGCACGACGGGCTTTTCCCCTCGAACGTAGGGGACCATGGCCTCCAGCACGGGATCGACCTCATCACGAATTTCGGGATTCCCGGCAGCCAGCTTTTTGACCTTCGCATAGTGCTTGGCTTTGGCCATGAACTCCTTGAGTTCTTTTTCCGCCTTCTTGTGCTTCTTGATCCTCTCCTTTTTCTTCTTTTCATCGTCGGGCAGACGGGCCGGCAGACTCGGCACGGACAGGTGCAAGGCGAAGTCCCTCACAACGATCATTTGGTCAGCGGTCCAGCCATCCAGGTGAATGGCGGCGCTTTGGCCGGAAATGATCCCGCCGCTCGGAAAGGTCAGCGCCGTGGTCGTACCCGAAGTCCGGGCGATTCGGATATGCTCACTGTGCGGGTGAATCGCGCTGGAAGCATGCAGATGGGGGCTGAAGCGGGCGATGTCCCGGTAATCTCGCGTCGAGCGCAGCGATCCGATTTCCGTCAGGCCGAGCATGCCGCCGGCGTCGATCAGACCGGGATAGACGTGCAGCCCTTTCCCATCGATCACGCCGGCGCCGGGTGGGACGGTGATGTTGACACCGACCTCGTGAATCTTGTCTTCGAGGATCACCACCGTGCCGTTTTCGATCACGGGCCCGAAAATCGTGTGCACGGTTGCGCCGACGATCGCATACGCCCGATGCGGGGTTTCCACGATCGTGCGATCCACGACGCTTGGAGGCGCGAGCCTATCCGCCGGCTCCGTCGGCTCGGGTCGAGGATCCTCAAAATACACCTCACCCTCGATCAACGTCATGATGCACTTGCTGAATGTATTGAGCGGGTGGCCGTTGAAGATCGCCACGTCGCCGTCCTTGCCGACTTCCAGACTGCCCACCCGATCATCAACCTGAAGCTGAATAGCCGGGTTTAACGTCACCAGGCGAAGCGCCTGATTCTCGTCCAGCCCCCCCCATCGGATGCACTTGGCAGCTTCCTGGCCGAGGTAACGAATGGTATTGGCTGAATCGGAGTTCACCGAGACGTTGATGCCGTGTTCGGTCATCAGGGCGGCGTTGTGCGGGATCGCCCCAAAAGCCTCGACTTTGTAGGCCCAGAAATTGGAAAACGTCGACGCACCGGATCCGTGCCGGGCGATTTCCGGGGCGATCCGATAGCCTTCCAGAACGTGCTGGAGAGTGCCGATGCGGAAGCCGAAATCCTCAGCCACAGCCAGCAGCCGTAGAATCTCGTCGCTACGATAGCAATGGGAGTGCACGGTGAGCTTTCCCGCCAACACGTTGGCCAGCGCCTCCAGGCGCAGGTCGCGCCGGGGCGGTGAAAGATCCTCTCCCGCCCGCGACCTGCGCTCATATCTATCCCACTGCGATTGGTAGGCTCTGGCCGCCTCCAACGCGGTGCGTATGACGGCCTCAACACCCATGCGCGTGTTTGGAAAACGTTTTCCCCGAGCGCGTTGTGAGTTGGCCTGCGTGACGTTTTCACCAAGGGCGAATTTGATCGTGGGCGGTGCGTCGGCGATAAACATCTCCGACGTCGGGCGACCATACTTGAGCTTCAGGATTACGTTTTGCCCGCCGATCGGGTTGGCTGATCCGTGCATTACGTGGTGCGTCGTCGTGCCGCCGGCCACCGCTCGATAGATCCCCACATGGTGCGGGTTGAGCACGTCGGCGATGCGCACCTCGGCACTGATGGCTAATGCGGATTCATTGCCGGCATCGATGCCGAGATGCGAATGGCAATCGACGAATCCGGGGATGACGAACCGGCCGGTAGCGTCGATCACGGTTACGCCTTCCGGCGCGGCGATGTCACTGCCGATCGCTTCAATCCGGCCGTTGCGGATCAGGATGGATCCGCGCGCGAGCGTCGGCGAGGAAACCGGGATCAGGGTTGCATTGCGGATGAGGACGTTTCCACCGGTGCGGGTCTTGGGCTTGCGATCGGCTTTGATCTCCGTCGTCCAGGTCGGACCGATCTCCTCCGGCGCTTCGGACACCTTTTCTTCATCTTCGACCTTGGGCTCTTCCGATTTCGATTCACTCACCTCCGCAGAAGCGGCGAGATCGTCATCGGGCTCATCTTCATCCGCCTCGGCTGAAGAGTCTTTCCCGTCGTCGCTTTTCTTGTCGTCTTTGTCCTTGTCGTCGTGTTCGATCTCGAATTTCCGGCCGTCGATGAACACGAATCGAACCTTGCTCTTTTTATCGAGCAGTGGCCCCGAGGTGAGCGTCAGGTTGGCGACGCGGCCCCGCTCGATCGTGCCAATCTGATCCTTCAATCCGAACATCGCCGCCGGAGTGCGGGTCAGGGCGAGTAAAACCGCTTCTTCAGGCAGCCCCCGCTTGACCACCATTCGCAGGTTTTTCCAGAACTTTTCAGGCTTCTCGAAATCTCGGGTCCGCAGCGCGAAGGGAACCCCGGCCTCGTGAAGCCGAACGAGGTTGGCGACCTGCTCTTCCCATAAGCGTCGCCGTTCCTTGCGCACCTTGAGCGGCTCATAGATTTTTTCTTTCTCTTTTTCCTTTTTCTCGACGGGTTCTTTTTCCTTCGTTTCACCCTCTGGGGGATCTGCTTGGGGTCGGGTCGATGTGCTCGGTTCGGTCGATGAAACGCTCGTGTCGTCCGTGCCCTCAACGCCGACCTTGGAGGGTCTTTTCTTCTTGCCGTTTTTCTTTTTCTTGCCGTAGTCGGGCTCGGGGTCGAATTTGATCCCGACAATCAGAGGCACGTGTTCCGACTTGATGCGATCCAACACCTTCCAAGCCTCTTTCGCGCCGCTGATGGTGATGTCAAGATGAAACTCCCGGGCCAAGGCCAGCGCGCGTCGGATTTCGTTTTCCGTGTTGGCTTCGAAGACGATCGGCTGGCGTCGACCCAGCAGCCGCTGTAGGGCATCCAGCGTTGCGTCCGTCGGCGCCCGTTTGGACGTGGTCGGGTGACGCTGCTCATATTCCTTGAGCTTGGCGTGCCATCGGGCATCCAACAACACCTGCCGGAATTGTGCGAAGATGCCCAGCAGGCTCTTCGGGTACTGGCCCTCCTCACCGGGATCATACGAGGCATGTTGGGCAACGTCCGACGCGAGCACGCACCGTCGGATCGGCTGGTCCGAAAGATTCAGCAAGTCGCTGCGGCCGCCGAACAGCCCATCGCGCGGCGCCACCAGCGCGGTTGTGAAACCCGCCGCCCGATAGGCTTCGAGGGACTCCGCCTTCGGCGCATATTGCTCCAACGCACGAAGTTGCGGACGGATGCCGCGACGGTTGGCGAACCGGGTGGCAGCCAGCGGCCCCTGGACGGGGTCGGGCCTGACGTCTTCAGCCCGCTGCCGCTCCTCCGAAGGGCGCTTTTCCTCCGGTATGCCCAGGTGCGTGTGAGCGTCGATTAATCCCGGATAAGCCGTCAGGCCCGTGCCGTCCAACACCTCGGCGTGGGAAGGCACCTCCACATCACGACCCACCGCCGTGATCCGACCGTCGGACAAGAGGATCGTGCCCGATTCGATCACCTCGCCCGACCCGGTATGGATGGTTACGTTGGTGATCGCCGTGGGCGTTTGAAAATCAGCCAGGGCCGTCGGATGGGTCGAACCGGCGATCCCCAAGGCCATCGCCATAACGGGGGTCAACCACATTCGTCGCGTTTGCCTCATGGCAGGGCTCCTTTGTCGGATGTCACATTCGAGGCGCTTCGACCTGAATGCAGTTGGGAGAATCCTCCAGGCGCGCCGGCGTTGAGAGCCTATCTGGCAACGGCGTCCTTGCAATACCGGTATCTCCGAGCCCAGCCTTGGCTGGGTCCGGGCCCAGGCCAAGCCTCATCGGGGTTGCCGTTGCCATCCGTGGCGTGGTCGGATACGTTGGAGGCGAAGTTAGGGGCGGTGCGCCGGGAGGCCCCGTCCCAGCCCCCCGGAACGCGGGACGGGCTGCTTTGAGACACCTGACGGCGGAGGGCGTCGGATCCGCCGGACGGAGAACAAGAGATCGGGCGTTAACGGAGTGGCTCGATGGGTGACGAAGATCAGACCTTGGATTCGCAAAACGCGGTCGAGACAGACAAGCCGGAGCTTACTGATGAAGAGCAGGCGATGGCCAAGCTCAAGGAGGCCATCACCGTCGAGTGCGAGGATATCGGCTCGCTTCGACAGAAGCTGACGGTCACGGTCCCTCGGCAGACGCTGGACGATCGGCAGGGCGAGGAGTTCGCCGAACTCAAGCGCGATGCGATGATTCCCGGCTTTCGCAAGGGCCACGCACCGCTGAAGCTGGTGGAGAAGCGGTTCGCTTCCGATGTCGATGATCGGCTTAAGACGCAAATGATCACCAGCGGGTACCTGGCCGCTGTTGAAAAGGAAGATATCAAGACCCTCGGCGATCCATGGGTTTGGGTCAAGATCAAGGAGGAACAAACGGGGGACGACGGCAAGCCGCGCAAGCAGGATGTGGACAAGCTCCTACCGCTGGACAAAGCGTTGGACCACATGACGCTGCCGGCGACCGGATCTCTGACCTTCTCCTGCGAGATCGAGGTTAAGCCGGAGTTTGAGCTTCCCACGCTCGAGAAGATTCCCGTCTCGCGTCCCCAAGTCACGATTGGCGACGAGGACGTGGAAGTCGAGCTGAAGCGCATGCGCATGATGTCGGGCACGTATCGTCCTGTGGAGGACGGCCCGGTCGAGCGCGATGATCTGTTGTACGCCGATATCAAGGTGTCGGTCGGCGGCGACGTGCTCATGGATGAGCAGAATGTCGAGCTGGCGGCCCGCGACGTGCGCATCCACGGCGTGCCGGCGATCGGGCTTGGCGATGCACTGGTCGGCAAGAAAAAGGGCGACTCGGTGCAGATCGAAGCCGAGGTTCCCGACGATCATGATTCCGCCAACCTTCGAGGGAAAAAGGCCCGTTTCGATATTACCGTACATGAAATAAAGCGGCTCGAAGTGCCCCCGATCGACGAAAAGTTTCTGGCGGACTGCGGCTACGACAACGAAGACGATCTCCGGGGCGCCATGCGGCGGAATCTCGAATCACGTTTGGATCGAACCATCCAGCAAAAAATGCAGGAGCAGATTGCGGACTATCTGATCGAGGGCACCTCGCTGGAGATTCCCGAGGGGCTGTCCCAGCGACAAACCGAGCGGTCGGTGGCGCGGCGGACGATTGAACTGTACCAGGCCGGTGTGCCTCAGGCCGAGATTGCCAAAGCCGTTGACGAAATGCGCGTTCAGGCCCACAGCCAAACGATTCGCGATCTCAAGCTCTTCTTCGTGCTCGAAAAAATCTCCGAACAGCGAAAGATCGACGTCGGCGAGGAGCAGATCAACGGCGCCATCGCGATGATCGCCCAGCAGAGTCGTCAACGTTTTGACCGTGTGCGGGATAAGCTGAGCAAGGGTGACGGCCTGATGACTCTTTTCCTGCAGCTTCGAGACGAGAAGGTTCTCAGCGCGCTGCTCGCGGACGCGGACATCACCGAAACCGAAGGTCCCAAAAAGAAAACCGCGAAAAAGACCGGTAAGACCAGCGCCCCAATAGGCAAGCCGAAGGCGGCCGGTAAGACCGGCCCCTCAACGAGCAAGCCGGGTGCGACCGGTAAGGCCGGTACCCCCAAGAGCAAGCCGGGCGCCACGGGCAAGAAAACACCGGCCAGTGCCACGGCCAAGCGGCCGAAAAAGAAAACAACCAGAACGTCATCGTGACAAGTTTCGCGTCCGCGATCCGTTGATAGCCGACAAGTTAAGGATGAATCGCCGGTGAATACGGACACGCGACCGACGGTCCGGATAAGTGTTCCTCGGAGGCGGGCGTCGACGCATTGCACCGTCCGGTTGAACCGGTACTAAGGCCTGAAGGAAAGAAAGACCATGAGTATCATGCACCACCCCCCGGGCAGTTACAACCAATATCCCCCCTACCAGCGCACGCGGGAGATGTCGATTACTGACATGCTGTTGGAGAACCGGATCATCTTCCTGTCCGGTCCGATCCTCGAACGCACCGCGAGTGTCGTGATCCAGCAGTTGCTCTATTTGCAGTCGATCCGGAAGGATCAGGATGTCAACCTTTATATCAACTCTCCAGGTGGGCTGGTGGACCAGACATTGGCCATCTACGACACGATGCAGTTCATGGGTTCGGAGGTGGCCACCTATTGCATCGGGCAGGCCGCCAGCGGCGCGGCCGTCATCCTGATGGCGGGAACCAAGGGCAAGCGCTTCATCCTACCCAACGCCAAGGTCATGCTGCATCAGCCTTATGGGGGCATCACCGGTCAGGCCGAGGACATCCGAATACAGGCTGAAGAGGTGCTCCGGGACAAGGCCCGACTCAATAACATCATCGCCAAGTGCACGGGAAAACCCGCCGAGCAGGTAGCACAGGAAACCGAGCGCGACCACTACCTCTCCGCCGAAGAAGCGCTGGAGTACGGGATTGTGGACGAGGTCCTGGACGAGGCCAGCAAGAAGAAAAAGAAAGAATCGAAGTCGAAATAACCAGGCGCCGGCCGGGCGTGCGGCATGAACCATCCGTCAGATTCGCCGGCGGGCGTGCCGGAATCCTCAGCCGGTTGTATCGGGAGGCAGTGGTAGACCATGGGTGTTGTCAATCAGCGCGTACCCTTCGTCATCGAGAGCAGCGGGCGCGGCGACCGCGAGATGGACATTTTCTCGCGATTGCTCAAAGACCGGATCCTATTTCTCAGCGGCGGCGTTGACGATGAGGTTGCCAATCTCATTATCGCTCAACTGTTGTTCCTGTCGAATGAGGATCCGAAGGCCGACATCCACTTTTACATCAACAGCCCGGGCGGGAGCGTTTCGTCCGGCCTGGCGGTCTATGACACGATGCAATACCTGCGCTGCGATGTGGCGACCTACAACGTCGGACTGGCCGCCAGCATGTCGGCGATCATCCTCTGCGGCGGCACCAAGGGGAAACGCTTCATGCTGCCCAATGCACGCACGCTGTTGCATCAGCCGTTGATCGGCGGCGTCATGGAAGGATCCGCCACCGACCTGTCGATCGAGGCCGAAGAGATCATTCGACTTCGCGTGAACCTCTATGAAATCATCTCCTCGCGCAGCGGTCGGAGCATCGCCGAGGTGGAGAAGGACTGCGACCGTAACAAGTGGCTCAATTCCAGAGAGACGATCGATTACGGTTTGGCCGACACCATCCTGGAACGCATGGCTGCGCCGAAATAATCGGTCGAACGCGTGCCCACAACCCCGCAATCGCGAATCAGAGCGGTTTGACAGGCCGTGCATTCGGGGCTCATTTCGGTTATCCTGCATACGCCCGCAAAGCCGGGCCGTGGACTTGACGCCCGCGCGGCATTTTTGGCGGTTTCCACCGTTTGCAATACCGTTCCGCTGGAGTGCCCGGGAGCGTCCGCGTTCTGTCCGGTAGAATGAAGAACAGGAGGGTAAAATGACATCTCTTCCCGTCGTCGAGAGGATGAAGCCTCGAGCGGCCGGTGTTGAGACGTGGATGCGCATGCAATACGCCGACCGCGTCCTTTCCGACTCCATCCAGAACTATCCGACGGATTACGCCAACTCGCCGCCGGTGGCGCCCGAACAGTGTCATGAGGTCGTGGAGATTTTTTACACCTCGGATTACAGCGTGTGCAACTATCGCTGTCCCTATTGTTACGTGGGCTGGGCGCCAAGCGAACGTAAGAATTGGGATACCCGGGATCTGTTCCCCAAGCTGATGTACCGCCTTTCGCAGCTCAGGCATCAACTCAGGCTCAACCTGGAGAACCTCGGCGAGTGGTTCACCAACACCGCCCTGATCGACGGGACCGTCTTTCTCGCCCGCCGCGAGAACGTCGCCTCCATCAGCATCACGACCAACGCAAGCCTGCTCGATCGGATGCTCCCGTTTCTCGACAAAGTGGATGTCAACAAGATTTCCTTCACCTGCACCTACCACGCCACGGAAGTGCCGCTCGACGAATACCTCGACAACGTTACTGCGCTGCGTGATCGAGGCGTCAATGTTGTGATCGCAACGGTGGTCTTTCCAGATAATTTGGCCCACTGCGTCGAGTTGAAGCGGCAAGCCCAAGAGCGGGGCATCCATTTCCGGGTCAACATGGCCGAGCACCTCTGGCGCGAAGCCGAAAACGTCAACCCGGAACAACTCAGAATTGTGTACGACCTGCTTGAGGAACACCGCCAATGGGACGCCCAGCGCAAGCAAAAGCTGCTGGGCCTGAACGAGACACGAGGGTCGATGTGCACAGCCGGACAATCCTACCTGTGGATCAATGATTTCGGCGACTTGTTTATCTGTGCGTCCTCACTGTTGTACTACAAACACACCTCCCGTGATTCCAACCTATGCCTCGGAAACATCTTTGATATTGACGGCGACGTTCTGCCGTCGCGGACGCAGGACTTGTCCTGCCCCTTCGAGCGATGCTTCTGCCCCAAGGATATCCTTCGCCAATCCGAACACCGCAAGACGTTCCGCATCAGCGAACGCACCCGCCATGAGGTGTACTTTGAGAACGAGGCTGACCGGACAGCCCTGCGCGCTCAACCCGCCGTGGTGAAGCTCTAGTGCAACGTCACACGTCGTTTTGTGGGTGTGCCACTGCTCTTGAGCAGTGCACAAACTGCACGAGCACCACCGTGGGCACTGCTCAAGAGCAGTGGCACACGACAACGGGATGCTGCCCATCACTCACAAATTGAGGCGCGATGGTGTTCAAGCCGCCTCAAATCTCCGCTCGTCCAACAGCCACGCAAAGGCGAATCGCCTCAACGGTGGGGCGCACGTCGTGGGTTCGGACGATAGCGGCGCCAGCCAGAGCGGCGATGACCGCGCACGCAAGGGATCCGGCCTGGCGCTGTTGCGGGTGATCGATGTCGAGAACCGCCCCGATGAAACGTTTCCGAGAGGCGCCGACCAATAACGGGTAACCCAGAGCGACAAAACAAGAGAGCTCCCGCAGGATCATCAGATTGTGCTCGACCCGCTTGCCGAAGCCCAATCCGGGGTCCAGGATGATCCGCGAGCGATCGATCCCATGATCTTCCGCGTAGGCCGCACGTTCGCGCAGAAAATCGCAAATCTCCTGAACGACCTGGTCATAGTGCGGCCCGCCGCCTGCCTGCATCTCCGCAGGCCTGCCCCGACGATGCATCAAGACGACGCATACACCCGAGCGGGCGACGACGCTGACCATTTCCGGATCGTCCCGCAGGGCGGACGTGTCGTTGACCATGTCCGCTCCGGCTTCGATCGCGGCGGCTGCCACTGGCGCCAGACGCGTGTCGATCGAGATGGCGACGGCCTGGTGCGCGGCGCGAATCGCCCTGATGACGGGAATCGCGCGTTCGATTTGCTCCACCGGCGCGACCGGTTTGGCGCCGGGTCTCGTGGATTCGGGGCCTACGTCGATGACGGCCGCCCCGTTGGCGATCATCTCGCCGGCTCCTGTTGCGGCGCTGATCGGATCGAAATGCTGCCCGGCATCACTGAACGAGTCGGGCGTAACATTCAGCACGCCCATCACCAGGGGCGTGTCGGTCTTATTGAGGAGGTGTTCCCTGAGGCGTCGTGTCATTTCGGAGCCCAGGCGGCAAGCTGGTTGGCGATCGGGTGCGGCGCGTTTCTTGAGCCCGAGGCCTCACCGGACGGGAACCGGCGCCACGATGCGCCGGGCTATCTACGGTAGATGATTCTGCCGCGATTGAGGTCATAGGGGGATACTTCAACGAGCACGCGGTCGCCTGGAAGAATCCGGATGTAGTACTTGCGCATCTTGCCGGAAATCGTGCAGAGAACGAAATGTTTCTCGTCGCCCGCCTCGATCTCGACTCGGAACATGGCGTTGGGCAGAGCCGCCGCCACCGTACCTTCGACTTCAATCGCGTCCGTTTTGGCCATGGGTTCGCTTCGCCAACCGTTCCATATTGAACCGACAGGCCCAAGGGCAGGACCGCCGGGAATCCTATCGCTTATTCGCAGCACACCTCCACACGGCGACTCCGCCGGGCTGCACATCGCACCATTCAGC
The DNA here is from genome assembly GCA_022563615.1 of Planctomycetota bacterium. Classification (GTDB taxonomy): domain Bacteria; phylum Planctomycetota; class Phycisphaerae; order UBA1845; family UBA1845; genus JADFMZ01. Next base: position 127 of record JADFMZ010000072.1, on the reverse strand, counting down.
GGCTAGTATATCAACCGCGTTTCGGGTGACAAGGCTCGTCGACGACGCCTCGAGGAGGTTCCCAGGCCGCTACTTCATCGAGGTCTTTTGGGTTCTCACCAGCCCGGGCGCCGCAAATCGTCCCGCC
>JADFMZ010000401.1 GCA_022563615.1 Planctomycetota bacterium | reverse complement strand
GAAAGGAACTATCAGCCATGGGATTGCTTGAGGGTTGCAAGGGTTTGGTCTTCGGGATCGCCAACGATCGGAGCATTGCCTGTCACATCGCCCAGGCGGTGTTGCAGGAGAAGGCCGTTTGCGGGTTCCCCCATCTGCCGGGCGAGAAGAACGAACGGCGGGTCCGCAAGGCCTTGGAAGGCATCGGCGTGACCGACCCCTGGCTGCTGCCGTGTGATGTGAGTAAGGACGAGGATCTCGATGCGGTGTTCGCGTCGGTCCGGGAGCGCTTCGACGCCATCGACTTCGTGGTCCACTCGCTCGCGTTTGCGGACCGGGCGTATCTCAAGCCGGGCAGGTTCGCGGAAACGCCGCGCGAGGTTTTCGCCCAGGCGTTGGACATATCGGCCTACTCGTTGGTGGCGATCGCCCAGCGGGCTAAGGCGATGATGCCTCGCAACGGGTCGATCCTGGCGATGACCTACTTCGGCGCGGAGAAGGCTGTGCCCGGCTACAACGTGATGGGCGTGGCCAAGGCCGCCTTGGAGGCCTGCACGCGATACCTGGCCCTGGAACTGGGGGAGTCCGGCATTCGCGTCAATACGATCTCGGCTGGACCGATCAAGACGCTTTCTGCAATGGCTGTCGGCGGCATCGATGAAATCTTCGAATGGGTCGCGAAAAAGGCGCCGCTTCGCCGCAACATCCACGCAGGCGAAGTGGGCAAGACAGCCGTGTATCTGCTCAGCGATCTATCCGGCGGCGTGACCGGCCAGAACGTGTTCGTTGATGCGGGGTACAATATCGTGGGGTTGTAGGCGCCCTCCACGACGGACGGCGAACGATGGCGCACTCGTCCCCACCGACGCGGTCAAGCGACTGGGACGACGACTGCAATCCGGACGACGATGAAGAGGACGTAACTGACCGGTAAGGCCGCCATGTCGTTGCTTGATCGGAACATCAGCGCCGATAAGACCGCCCCGCTCGAATCGCCACGACAACTACGATCCTTTCCCCTATTTATCAGGCGTTAGATCGAGTGTAGCGCGGCAAGATGCCGCGCTGCCGGCTTCAACGAAACGTAATCAAGGTGGATCGGCTGATCGCCGATGCCACCGGCATGACGCCACCCAAACCCCAGAACAAAGAACCGGAACGTCGCTCACAGGACGCGCCGTCGGATCGACGAAAGAGTTCCTCCAGCGTACGTCGCACCGGCATGGACCGCCGTCGCGGACCGGGACGTCGTCGCGGAGAAGTGCGGCGGGCGGCTGAAGAAGGCGAGATCACGGGAGAACTGTTTGAATTCATCATGGCCATCGATGAATACAAACGGATCAATGATCGGCCCTTCCCAAGCTGGTCGGAAGTGTTCGAGATCATTCAGTACCTGGGCTACCGAAAGGTCGCCGAGCGCGCGGAACACATCAACACCGCAAGCGGATCCGAAGTGCTGGAGTCAGCCTCCGGCGGCGCCATCGACGATCATTAGTACACAATCACACCTCAACTTGTGGATGACGGGCAGCGCCATGTTGTCGTGTGCCACTGCTTTCAAGCAGTGCCCACGGTGGTTTTCCTGAAGTTCGTGCAGTTGGTGCACTGCTCAAGAGCAGTGGCACACCCACCAGACGACGCGCGACGCTGTACGCGTACTGCGTTTCACAAGTCATACGACTATCTGACTCACCAGCCCCACGATACACTCCTCGGGGCTGATGGGTGCTACTACAGCAAGCCTCCACGCATGACCCGCGCCCATCACGGTCGTTGCCCGTTGATCGTAAGTCTGCGGCTGGTCGAATCGAATTGTCTCGCTCGGGATCGTCGTGACCTCTATGTTGGAACTGAGCGGCGTCTCAAAGAAGTTCGGGCAAGCGACGGCGCTGCATCCCACGGACCTGACGGTGCCGGTTGGCCGAACGACGGTTCTGATCGGGCCCAGCGGATGCGGGAAGTCCACGATGAGCGACCTTCGTAGCTGTAAGTTGGTAAATAGCCGGCTCATAGTTGAAGAAAAGCACGTGCGAACGGAGGGACGGAAGCCAGGTATAGTAGAGTCCGTTTCGATGATTGGTGGAAAGAGTCTGGTCTCGATCGTCGAATTTGTCAGGACGCAAGTACCATGCCGAGCCAGGGAAGTTATCCCAGCATCGTGGCGGCCCATCCGTTCGTACGTAAACGTCCTTTGCCCAGTTGAGACAGATTAGCTCGGTTGCGTCGCCGCTGGAGGCAAAAAGTAGACTGCGATATTGGCGAAACTGATGCTGACGGGGCTTGGGGTTAAGTTGTATGTGTAGCACCAGCGTCCGGTCATGAGCTTCTTCTGCATCTTTGTCCGAAAATGTGAGGGCGTCGGAACAGATCAGTGAGATTAGCCTGATGCTCGTCCCTTTGTCTCCGAACTGATAGATTTTCGTGCCCCTTTGCAGACCGTTGATCTCGAAATGGTTGTCATCGCCCATCGGGTACGTCTTGAACTGTACGAGCAAGACGAGTTGTCCGGGACCGTTGCGGTCGGATTGTGGAGCCCGAAACATATAGGCGAGCGGATCGACAAACCGCTGCGGGTCCGGCCGGAGGCGTTCATAGAGAACGGTTGCGTAGGCGGCGAGCTCTTGTTTCAGAGCCTCAAGCTCGGAATACGCGATGCTCTCACAACCCAGTACCCAAAGTGCGCCGTCCGCGGGGCCCTGGTCTGCCTTGATTGCCGTTACCAAAACCTCCCACGGCATCGAGTATTCGGGAGTCACCGCAAGGTCGGCGTGCTTAGTTCGGGCGTCATGCAGAAAGGCGCGAAACTGAATTCGGGCGAGTTCGCGATTGTTGTGGCGAACGACAGCAGCGGTGGCCTCAATGTGCCCGTGCGGCTGGAAAAGGAGGCGGGCGACGATTTGGCAAAGCAGATCGACCATGCCTGGCGGCTGGCGTTTTGTCGCACTCCAACCGCGGCGGAGCAAATCACGATTCAGGCGTTTTTCGCGGGCGAATTGAAACGACTGCGAGTCGCGGCGGGCAAGGATGCGTCCGACGATGAGCTGCGCCACAGCGCGCTGGTGCAATTGTGCCGCGTCATGCTGAACCTGAATGAGTTTGTCTATCCCGATTGAATAGCGCCATGAATGCCATCGACTCTCGTTTCATCCCCAACCGCACTCC
>JADFMZ010000071.1 GCA_022563615.1 Planctomycetota bacterium | reverse complement strand
GCGGATGCGGGCCGTTCGTTCCCGGCGCGCGCACCGACGGGCGCGCGTCAAACGGGTCGTGATCCTCGGGCTGGACGGTATGGAGCCGAGCCTGGCCGAAAAATACATGGCCCAGGGGTTGATGCCCAACCTTTCCGCCCTGAAAGAAACTGGCACCTTTACGCGGCTCGGCACGACGGCGCCGCCGCTGTCGCCGGTGGCCTGGTCAAGCTTTCTCACCGGGTGCAACCCCGGCAAACACGGCATCTTCGATTTCCTGACGCGCGATCTGCGCACCTATCTTCCCAAGCTTTCGTCGGTGAGCATTCGAACCGTGCCCCGTAAATGGAAAATCGGCCCGTTTGCCTTTACCGTGAACCGGCCGGACATTCGACTCTTGCGGAAGGGGAAGCCGTTCTGGAACGTTCTCGGTGAGCACGGCATTTTCAGCAATATCATTCGCGTGCCGATCACGTTTCCTCCGGAGTCGTTCCGGGGCGTCCTATTGTCAGCCATGTGCGTTCCCGACCTGCGAGGCAGTCAGGGCACGTTTTCCTACTGCACGACGCGCGATCAAGCGCAGGATGAATACACGGGGGGAGAGCGGATCCATGTGCGTCGCGAAGGCAATGTGATCCGCTCGCATCTGGTCGGCCCCGCCGACACTCGTGGGGAAGGCCACAGCGCCCTGCGCTGCCCGTTCGAGGTGGTCATTACTTCCCGGGGAAAGGCCACGATGAGAATCGGGAATCAGACCCTTGAGTTGCAAAAAAACCGGTACACGGACTGGACTGATGTTACTTTTAAGAATGGTCGCGGCCCCGGTGTTCGCGGCATCTGCCAGTTTCTTCTTTTGAATACCGAGCCCGAGTTTGATCTATACATAACGCCGATCCAGATTGACCCGGACAAACCGGCCATGCCCATCTCGCATCCGGCGGTCTTTGCCACCTATCTTTCCAAGTCCCAGGGCAAATACGCCACGCTCGGCCTGGCTGAAGACACCTGGGGGCTCAATGCCGAGATTCTGGATGACGAGAGTTTTCTACACCAGTGCGTACAGGCGGATTCCGAGCGCGAGGAGATGTTCTTTGACGCCTTGGACAAGGTGCGCCGGGGCTTGTGCGTTTGCGTGTTCGACGGCATCGACCGTATTCAGCATATGTTCTGGCGATACATCGACCCGCAGCACCCCGCGCGCAACGGGCAGCGGGGAAGAAAGCATACCCATGCCATCGAGGAGCTTTATGCACGAATGGACGACCTCGTAGGTCGAACCGTCAAAAAGTGTCAGAACCGTGACACCGTGCTGATGGTGATTTCCGATCACGGTTTTAATTCGTTCCGGCGCGGGGTGGACTTGAACGTGTGGCTCGAGCGCAACGGGTTTCTCACACTTAAGGCCGACGGACGTGGAAAGAAATACCTGGCCGGGGTTGATTGGTCGAAGACGCAAGCTTTCGGTCTGGGACTCGCGGGCATCTGGCTCAATATCCAAGGGCGCGAAGCGCAGGGCATCGTGGATCCCAAAGACGCCGATGCGCTTCGTGCCAAGCTCTGTGAGCAGTTGACCGGTTTGCGGGATGAGGACAACGATGAGGTCGCAATCTCTCGGGCCTTTGACGCGCATCGCATCTATCGGGGGCCGTATCGAAAGGACGCACCCGACATCATCATCGGCTACAACCGGGGATATCGGGTCTCGTGGGAGGCGGCCATTGGACAGCCCACGGATAACGTTTTCCATGACAATGCAAAAGCGTGGAGCGGCGACCACTGCATTGATCCGAAGCTGATTCCCGGTGTACTGTTCTGTAATCGCAAAATCACCAGCGCCAACCCGCGACTGATGGACCTTGGCCCGACAACGCTCGAATTGTTCGGCGTTCCGGTTCCCGCACACATGGATGGTCAAGCCCTGACGGTAGGCGAGCACGAAGGATCTGATCCACGCGATCCTCCCGCCGCTCGAAGCGACACGACGGCTGCAAGCCCAAGATCATGAACAACTTCTGTCTATCCGGTGGAGTTCGCCCAGCCTCGCTCGCGCCGCGTGGATTGTGTTTGCTGCTATCGATGGCGATCCTGGCTGGATCGTGTCGTGAACAGGATGCAACCTTCCCGAAGGTCATCGTTCTGGGATTCGACGGGATGGACCCGAAACTGTGCGAACGGCTCATGGATGCCGGACAGCTTCCGCACTTATCGAAAATGCGGAACAACGGCGGTTATCGCAGATTAGCCACGACGATTCCACCGCAGAGTCCGGTGGCCTGGGCGAGCTTCATCACCGGCGCCGATCCAGGCATTCACGGTGTTTTTGACTTCATCCATCGCGACGCCTCGAGACAGTGCGTGCCCTACTACTCCGTCGCGGAAACCATCGAGAGTGACCAGGGCTGGGAGATCGGCGACTACAAGATTCCGCTCACCTTCTGGCCGTTCAATCATCAGGCGGTCGAAACGAAGCTTCGCAGAGGAGGCACACCATTTTGGGACTATCTGGATGAGGCCGGCGTACCTGTTCGGATTTATGACATTCCCGCCAACTACCCGCCCAGCCCGTCTCACGCCGGGCACATGTGCTGTCTGAGCGGTATGGGCGTTCCCGATCTGCTCGGCACGCTCGGAGGCATGTACCAGTTTTTCTCCGATGCAATCGTTGTGGCCAGAGATGAACCGGGGGGCGGGGGCATGCGTCATCCGCTGGTGTTCAAGAACCACACGGCCAAGGGCGCGATCACCGGACCGCGGAACGTCTACGATCGCAAGGGCAAATCGGCTCGCGTTCCCTTTGTGATCCATCGCCATCCGAGCGACCCAACCGCGCGCATTGAAATTCAGGATCAGACCATTGTATTGCAAGAGGGCGAGTGGAGTGATTGGCAAGAGATCGACTTCGAACTGGAAATGCCCTCGCTCCTTCCCAATGCTCATGTCGTGGGCATGTGTCGCTTTTACCTTCAGAAGGTTCATCCGACGTTTCGCCTCTATGTGACGCCCATCAATATTGATCCGTCGGACCCGGGTGACCAGAAGATCAGCGAGCCTCCCGAGTTCGTCACCCGCATCGCCGATGAGTTGGGTCGGTTCTACACCACCGGCTTTCAGGAAGACCACAAGGCGCTGTCCAACAAGGTGTTCTCCGACGAGGAATTCCGACAACAGGCCGACTACGTGCTTGAGGAGCGACTCGCACTGTTGGAGTACGCCCTTGCTCACTACAACGATGGGCTGTTGTTCTTCTATTTTTCCAGTACCGACTTGCAGGCCCACATGTTCTGGTGGGAATCCGATGAGAAGCATCCTGTGCGTTCACCGACTGAGGCCGCGAAGTATAACGACGTGATCGTTGAGTTGTACAAGCGGATGGATCAGGTCGTCGGCGATGTGGTTCAGCGTTATGGCGAGACCGCAACCATCCTGGTCATGTCCGACCATGGCTTCGTCAATTTCAAACGACAGTTCAACCTCAACACGTGGTTGCGAAAGAACGGGTATCTGCGTCCCTCCGACTGCGGATCACTGCTGGATCCAACGAAGGGAGCGCCGGTGGACTGGAGTCGTAGCCGCGCCTACGGAATGGGGCTGAACGGTCTGTATGTCAACCTGAAAGGGCGCGAACTATATGGATCGGTCGATCCAGAGGATCGAAACGCTTTGCTGTCGAAGATTACTGAACAACTGCTTGCCGAGCGCGATCCTCAAAACGGCAAACAGATCATCGCTAAGGTGTACCGCACGGACGAGGTGTATACCAACCCCGACGCCGCCACCGTTCCAGACCTGATCATCGGATATGAAAGCGGGTACCGCGCCTCCTGGGCGACGACGCTGGGCGATCTTTCCAACGAAGTCGTGGCGGATAACGATGCGACCTGGAGTGCGGATCACTGTATCGCGGCTGATCAGGTGCCCGGCGTGCTGTATAGCAATCATCCCATTACGACGAACGATCCGTCTCTGCTCGACCTGGCGCCGACGATCCTTACTCTGTTCCAGGTGGAGGTTCCACAAACCATGACCGGTGTCACTGTTTTTGATCGCAAGGACGCGGTTGTCGCGACGGTTGGTTTTCCGGGTAAGCGCCCGATCAAGGAGTAAACACGATGGCCAAAATCAAAGTCGATGACGCCCTGTACGATCGCGTCAAGGCAGTCGCCCTCAAGGCCGGATACGCCACGCCGGAAGAGTTCATCATTCATATGATTGAAAAGGAACTTTCCGTTCTGGAGGCAGCCGAGTCCGATGAAGAAGTCACCGAGCGACTTCGGGGATTAGGCTATCTGGAATAGACGATGCCCCGGCGGCGGTCCCTCTTGCGTGGGGCGCTGACCTCATCGTTGTAGGATTCCCCATGCAGCCCATGGCCGAATGGATGGTGAACATACTGAACTGGCTGCTGATAGCAGGCGGCCAACTATGGTTCTGGACTTGGGAGAACCTCAAGGCGATCTGCGGAGTGCTTTGGGGTGTGGTGGATGCCGTCCTGAATCCGGTTCTGTCTCCGGTGCTCTCAATCCTGAATCCTGTTTGCGTAGTTGTCGGCGACGTCATTTACGCCGCCATCGACCTACTGCCGATATGGGTCGGCCTCATACTCTTGTCCGCCGGCACCGGCGTCGTCATGCTCGTTTTCTTCCGGTACACCTCCAATCAAACGGCGATTGCTCGCGCCAAGGATGACATCAAGGCCAATCTGCTTGCGCTAAAGTTGTTTCGGGACGATCTTCGGGTCGTGTTCTCGGCGCAAGGGAAGGTTCTGCTGGCAGTGTTGCGCCTTCAGCGTCACGTTCTTCTCCCGGTCCTTCTGGCCACACCGTTCATGCTCCTGGTGATGGCGCAAATGGGAATCCGACACCAATGGAGGCCTTTGCACCCGAACGAACGCACGTTGATCAAAATGACCATGCGACCGAGTTCGGGGAAATCCACGCAAGCCGTTCTTCGTGCCCATCCGGGCGTGCGGGTTGAAGTGGGGCCTGTTCCCGGCGGCAACCAGTTCGTCTGGCGCGTGCGAGCGGGCCAACTAGGCCGTCACGTTTTACAATTCGATGTCGGTTCCACCGTGGTCGAAAAAGAGTTTGTGGTTGCAAAAGGATTGGAGCGCGTCAGCGCGCTTCGACCAGGCGCCGACTGGACGTCCCAGTTGATCCATCCAGTCGAGAGGCCGCTGCCAACCGCTTCACCCGTGGAATCCATTGAGATTCTCTATCCCTCCCTCGAATCACGCGTGTACGGCACAGACTATTGGCTACTGACCTTCTTTGTCGTTTCCATGATCGTGGCCCTCATTCTAAGCCCCGTGTTCAAGGTGAAGTTCTGACGAGCGTTATCTGAGGCAGTGCGACGCGTGTAGGAGAATCCCCCCGGACCGTAGGCTGCGTGACAGAATTGGCGGGCAAGTGTTATCCGTCGCATGTCTGAACCGCGGGAGCATAGAACAGCCCCGAAGGGGCGTCTTAGACCAGCCCAGGGCAACGCCCTAGGTACTCGTGACCCATGCGTACGAAAACCCTGAAAGGGTGGAATAACCTTATCCCGCCCTTTCAGGGCTAGCGTTGCGTCGGCCGAATCGACTCCCAGGGCGTTGCCCTGGGCTGTCCTGTTGTGCCCCTTCAGGGCGAAGAGCAGAACCCACACGCGGAAGATGTCGCCCGTCTACGCAATGTCGATCATCCCCGCCTAAAGTGTTACGAACCCCGGACCGTGCCGCTGCCTCAGCCCTTGGTAAGCGTGTACTGTTCGGATCGGGTGAGCATGACGCGCAGCCGCTCATGCCTCGTTTTTCCGCCCATCGCAACCATGTGAATGACCAGGGAGGAACCCTCCTCGTAACACGTCCACTTTCGGATGTGCAGTTGTGCGTTGTCAAAAAGACCACGCACGCGGTCCAGTGCGCCGTCACGGTTGGCGGTAAGAATGTGGTACTCTTGAATATCGCGCCGGTCGCCGATCCAGTGCTCGACGGCATCGAAGACAAAAAGGGCAACGAGGATGGCAAGAGTTCCAAGGACCGCCAGACCCAATTCGCCGAAACCCACGGCCATTCCGATCGCCGCCACGGCCCAGATCGTGGCCGCCGTCGTCAGACCGTACACGCTCTGCCGGTCGCGAAGGATGGCGCCGGCGCCGATGAACCCGATGCCGGTGACGATCTGGGCTGCAATGCGCGTGGATTCTCCATCTGGACCGCCTATGACCTTAGAGACGATGGTCAATACGCAAGCGCCCAGACAAATCAGGATAATAGTGCGAAATCCGGCCGGTTTGTCACGCAGCTCTCGTTCGAGCCCGATCAAACCTCCCAAAATTACGGCGACGATGACGCGTACGACGTGAGCCGATTCAGGCCAGGACCACTCCATCGAAAAAGTATCCATTCAATGTGACCTGAATGCGCTAGCCCCAAGGGGCGCCGCCTCAACGGGAAACGTCTTTATTATTGCAGAAAGTGTCGATTGAGATACAATTCAGCGGCGATCTGTTACCATCGTTCACAGATGGACTTCGCCTGCATGAATAACTGCAGGTAGTCGCGCCCACCCGCCTTGGAATCGGTCCCCGACATATTAAAGCCGCCGAACGGCTGAACGTCCACTAGTGCACCCGTGCACTTGCGATTGAGGTAGAGATTGCCGACATGGAATTCGAATCTGGCGCGCTCCAGTCGCATTCGATCGTTCGAGAAGAGGGCTCCGGTCAATCCATATTCCGTGCCGTTGGCTATGCGCAGCGCTTCATCAAAATCTTTTGCCTTAATGACCGCCAGAACGGGGCCGAAAATCTCCTCCTGGGCGATGCGTGCATTGGGCGAAATGTTCGAGAAGATCGTCGGCGGGACAAAGAAGCCCTCCTCGGGCGTCTTTCCGCCGCCGAGCACTTCCCGACCCTCTTTTTGGCCTATTTGGATGTAGTCGTTGATTTTCTTTTGTGCCGCCTGGTCGATTACGGCGCCCATAAAGACATTGTCCAGCGCGACGGTGTCTCCCAGGGTCAGCTCCCGAGCGCCGGCGACCACGCGATCCAGCAGCTCATCGTGGATATCCTTGTGGGCGATCAGTCGGCTGCAGGCCGAGCATTTCTGCCCCTGAAAGCCGAACGCCGCCTGGACCACACCCTCAGCCGCCGCCGCGATATCCGCGGTCTCGTCCACCACGATGCAATTCTTGCCGCCCATTTCGAGCACGGTGCGTTTTAGCCATATCTGCCCCTGCTGGACGCGGGCCGCTTTCTCGAATATCCCAATGCCGACCTCACGGGAACCGGTGAAGGAAATGAATCGCGTTTTTGGGTGACACACCATGGCATCTCCGACGCTGCCGCCGGGGCCGGGTACGAAGTTCAAAACTTCCGGGGGAAGGCCGGCCCTGTGCATGATGTCTACGAACCTGGCCGACACCACCGGAGAAGTGCTGGCCGGCTTGAGGCAAACCGTATTGCCGGTGACCAGCGCCGCTGTAGTCATCCCCGCGCAGATAGCCAGTGGAAAGTTCCAGGGGGGGATGACGACGCCGACCCCGAGTGGAACGTAGCGCACCTCGTTCTCCTCGCCCGGGAAGGGGGTGACCGGAAGCGAACCCCCCAGCCTCATCATCTCGCGCCCATAGAAATCCAGAAAGTCGATGGCTTCGCACACGTCGGCGTAGGCCTCGATCCAGCTCTTGCTTTCCTCAAAGCACTGCCAGGTGGCCAGTTCATAAAGCTCGCGGCGCATGATCGCCGCCGCCTTGATCAGAATCCGCGCCCGGGCCTCGGGGTCCACACGACTCCACTCTGGAAACGCGTCGGCCGCCGATCGAACCGCCCGGTTCGCCAGATCGGTGTTGGCCTTGGACACTACGCCCACGACACGGCCGGGCGCCGCCGGGCTGACCGACTCGAACGTCTCGCCGGTCGTAACCTTTTCCCCGCCGATCCACAACGGATAGCTCTCTCCGAGCTGTCCGGCAACCGTCTCCAAGGCCGCCAGCATTTGTTCTCTCGGGGGCTTTTGATTGAAATCGACGTAGGGTTCTGGTGAATAGGGGGATAACATGATCGGACTCCTCCAACGCGATCGGGCCGCCGAAGCTGCAATAGGCTGCCTCGAAAGTCCACACTTTATCGAACCAAGTCATGCGAGTTTCAGAGAAAGTCCGTTTGATGTCAAGCAGGCATCCATTGGAGGTCGGGGGCGTCCCGTTGCCGGCGACCCCATAACAAGTGACACCATCGGCGGCACTTCGTTGCGCACTCTATTTCAGCGTCATACCGCCAGACGTCTCGGTTTCTTCGGGAACGGGCTTGCCGCATTCCGGACAGACGCCGGATACGTTGCCAGTGAGGTTGTACGCACAATTCACGCACAACCTATGCTTCCGACGCCACCATCGGCGGGTCGGACCGCAGATCAGGTCGAAGGCTAGATAGACGAGGCCCGCACATAGGAGGAGATTCCCCGAAAACCGAAGGACCAACCCGTAAGCAGGTGAGACTGTAAATCTACAGTAAAACGAGCGGTCGCCAAGGACCCGGGGGAGGTGCCTCACAAACTCTTCGCGAAAGATCCGTCGCGTGTCAGCGACACGTTGGTCGAGCGGTCTAGTATCCAACGGCCATTTCTGGACGCACAATCCAATCTGCTGAGGGTACGCCGGGTAGCTTTTCTCGATCCTGTCTAAGGCCGCCATGCGCCCATAGTAGTCACGTATTACATCGCGGTATTCAACCGGCCGTGCGTCCGCGAGTGACTTCAAGAACGGGGCCTCCTTGTTTGATATGAACGCTGAAATCCGTCCACCTTCCAGGTGCAGAGACACCCAGCCCGCACCGGAGCGTGACAGATCCCAGTGAAATGGGCGCCGAAAAGCGGCGAGTATTACAATCCCCGCTATAATGATAACCACCGCGGGGGCTCGCCGACGCACGGTGCGCAACAGAAAGCTTTTGATCCGCAATGGAGAGGATGTCCTATTGCCAGTTAAAGGTTGGATGGCGGCTCGTTGTTTCACAAGTTATCCAGCCACGTTCCTGGGCAACTCCTTCGCTTTCCGCAGGGTTGTCGAGATAGCTCTTGAGCCCTCTACGGTGTTCGATCGAAGTCCTCTTTCAACGCCACGCCGCGTCTGATCTTCGTTGGGCGTTCCCCGTGGGGTAGCGTTGCCCGCCGTTTCGTTCACCTTCGCTCATCCCAAAGTCCCGAAGGGAAGCCATTGCGGCGTGTGGCATGGCCCACGCTTGCGTAGCCATGCGGGCGACGTTTGGCTCGCCATGGTCGCCCATGTTCGGGCTCCGTCCACATTCTGTCAAAGCGAATTGAGCTGTCGCGGACCGTAGGGCACCCATGCGAGGATAGAAGTCGGATTGCGCCGGGCGATTGTGCAAGGCGCTCTACAACGATCTCATTCATTGTGTATCGCCATTTCGGAGAAATGTCCCGAAATAACGGTCGTTGGCCCGCTACAGAATAATAGAACTTGCTCTAGCGTTACCTCGCGTCCTAGTGCCGTTTCCAAAAAGGTAGTGCTACTTCCGGCTCCCCTCCTTGCTAAGGAGGGGTTGGGGGAGGTTCTTTTCAGCCTGCAGAACCCCCCTCAATCCCCCCTTGTTTAGGGGGGAAGAACGTATGACAACCTTTCTAGAAACGGTACTAGCAGCAGCATCGCCCTCCCGGACCAACGCTTCTGTCTGCGGTTGACATAACCCCTGCCCCTGTTTGAGCGTCGCATCCCACCACCCAGCGCCACCTAACCGGGACTACCTCCAACGCATTCAACGGACAACTGGCCACGAGGACCGATCTTTCGGGCTTCCCTGCCCGATAATCACGCCGGCTGACTGGTTTCCAGGTTGATTTTATACGAGGAGTTTCTTTGTCCGATAGAAATAGGCGGCGAGAAGTGCGGATCGAGGTCGGTCGCATGACCCGCCGATCGCTTGCTATACGCGCGGCGTAAGAACCACTGAAAGAGCCACGATGGGCGAAGTAGCACCACCAACGCACAACGACGCTCCGGTGACGGCTCGCCAAGGCGAGGGCGCAGGCACTCTCACATCTTCGGAGGTCAGCCGGAACCAAATGCAGCCGAGCGCACCTTCGCCATTGGGCCCGCTTTCTGCGACGGGACTTAGAAACGCTCGCATGATGGGTCTGCTGGAGCGCATCGCCGCGAAGTTCAATGACGCAGACCTGCCCCTGATCGTTCTCAAAGGTGGCGCTCTGAACCTGACGGTGTATGAGCGACTCCATCAACGACCGATGGATGATCTGGATTTGCTGATTCGCCCTGAAGAACTTGATCGGGCACTGGGCTTGATTGAGGAATTGGGCGGGCTACGGAGCGAGTCTCAGGTTCGCGGAGATTTCTTCCCGAGGTTCCACTATGAGACGGAATACACCATCGGTAGCATCCATCCGGTTAAGATCGATCTGCACGTTCGGCCGTTTCGCCCGTTACGTTATGCTCAATTAGTCCCAAAGGATGCCTTCCAAGCCCGAAGCAGGCCCGTGCCGATCGGTCGAGCGACCATCCTGATTCCCTCGACGGAAGAGATGTTGATCCACCTGACCGCCCACGCCGCCATTCATGGGTGTGCGCGCCGCATGTGGTTGGAGGACATCAGGCTGTGGATCGCCGCCCATCGGCAGGAACTGGATTGGGATCGCTTTGTGACAACCGTGAACCGGTGGCGGCTGGCGCTACCGGTGCGCATCGCCCTTCAACGTGTTGAGACGCAGTTCGGCCCGGTGTGCCCGCCGTCCGTTTCGCAAGCCCTCTCGAACGCGCGGGTGAGTTGGCGCGATCGGCTGGCGCTGCGGCAAGCGCCGCGCGACGCCGGGCATCCCGCATCACACATCGCGGTCAACGCATTGTGCACGCCCGGATGGCGATTCAAAATTGGTTATCTTCGTGCCATGCTCTTCCCGGACCGCAGCCACATGGCCCACTGGTATGGCCGAAACCACCGGGGTTGGCTGCCGA
>JADFMZ010000400.1 GCA_022563615.1 Planctomycetota bacterium | reverse complement strand
TGCCTGGGTGCGCCCGAAACAGGAAATGGACCGGACCTGGGCCTAGTGCACCATCACGCCTCAATTGGTGGGTGACGGGCAGCGTCCTGTTGTCGTGTGCCACTGCTTTCAAGCAGTGTCCACGGTGGTTTTCGTGCAGTTTGTGCACTGCTCAAGAGCAGTGGCACACCCACAAAACGACGTGTGACCATGCACTAGGTTGTCGCTGTTTTAGGCGCCGTTGAGGCTGTACACCATATGATCCCCGACTCGCATTCACCTGGTTGCGGGCCGCTCGCCCGATAGGGCAAACGGATGAATCAAGAGACCAACCTATCCGTTCAACCGTTACCGACCTTCCTGGTCCGTTACCGAATGGCCCTGGTCGTCGGCGCACACGGCGTGTTGTTCACGCTGGCGCTGCTTGCGGCGTTTCTGCTGGCCTACAACTTTCGGTGGCAGGTGCAACACCAGGGAGAGGCGCGGTCCTGGTTTTTTGATCTGTACCCGTGGCTTCTGGTCCTGGCGCTGCCGATGAAGCTGCTGGTTTTCCACTGGACCAAGCAATACCGGGGGTCGTGGCGCTATGTCGGCCTGCGTGATCTGTTCGGCGTCATCAGCGCATCGTTGGTGGGGACGTTTCTTTTTCTCAGTGCGTATTTTCTACTGGAAAACGGCTGGAACGCGGTGACCGGCCATCCGCTGATCCATGCGAGCCCGCATCAGTACTTGAACCAATCCTCGGTCTTCGCCCTGGATTGGGCTTGCACGATCGCGTTCGTCTGCGCCGCCAGAATCCTCGTCCGGTTTTACTATGAGGACATTCAGCCTCAGCGTACGATCAACCCCAACCGCATCCTGATTGTCGGAGCCGCTGACACGGGTGAGGCCGTCCTGCGCGAGATCCTGCGGATGCGCCAGGAGCGCTATCATTGCGTCGGTTTTCTCGACGACGATGTGGCCCATCTTCACGGTCGCATTCATGACGTGGAGGTTCTTGGGCGCATCGACGACGTTCGTGAGATCTGCGAGCGGCTCGACGTAAAGGAAGTCTGGATCGCCCTTCCTCATGCCAGCCCGAAAATGATTCGCCGGCTCGTCGGCCGTTGCGAGGGTACGACCGTGCTGTTCCGCACGATTCCAGCCGTGAGCGACGTGGTCGAGGGCCGCGTGAAGGTAAGTCAGATTCGTGACGTGGACATCGCCGACCTGTTGGGTCGTCGGGCCGTCCAGCTCGACGTGGACAAGATCGGTTCGGCGCTTCGCGACAAGCGGGTCTTGGTGACGGGGGCGGGCGGGAGCATCGGAGCGGAGATGTGCCGGCAGATCGCCGCCTTTAGCCCGCAGCGCCTGATCCTGCTGGAGCGCGCCGAGAACAGCTTGTTTGAAATCCACCGGGAGCTTCGAGAAAAATATCCCACGATCGACATCGTGCCCTGTGTGGCGGATATCACCGATCGGCCGCGTCTTCACGCCATCCTGGAACGGGAAACACCATCAATGGTGTTCCATGCCGCCGCACACAAGCATGTTCCCATGATGGAGATCAATCCCGGTGAGGCGATCAAGAACAACATCGGTGGGACGATGGCGGTTGCGGAGGCGG
This sequence comes from Planctomycetota bacterium, assembly GCA_022563615.1. Classification (GTDB taxonomy): domain Bacteria; phylum Planctomycetota; class Phycisphaerae; order UBA1845; family UBA1845; genus JADFMZ01. The sequence goes on along the minus strand of JADFMZ010000400.1, from coordinate 1,563 downwards.
CGTTGAAGGCGGGGGTGGAGAAAATGGTCGTTGTCTCGACGGACAAGGCGGTCAAGCCGACGAGCCTGATGGGATGCACCAAGCGTGTGGCTGAACTGTTGGTGCAGAGCCTGACGGATTCCGGCGTGACCCAGTTTGTCACCGTGCGTTTCGGAAACGTGCTGGGCAGCAGCGGCAGCGTCGTGCCGATCTTCAAAGATCAGATTGCCCGAGGCGGACCGATCACCGTCACTCATGCCGATATGACGCGATACTTCATGACGATCACGGAGGCTGCTCAGCTTGTGCTGCAGGCTGGGGTCATGGGCAAGGGCGGCGAAATCTACATGTTGCACATGGGCGATCCGATCAGGATCGTCGATCTGGCCCGCGACATGATTACCCTGAGTGGCCTGAGGCCCGGCGTGGATATCGAAATCGTCTTTACCGGTAAGCGCCCGGGCGAAAAGTTGTTCGAGGAGCTTGCCAACGAGGGCGAAAATGTCGAGGAGACCACTCATCCGAAAATCGGCATTTGGAAACAGCGCCCCGCCGATCTGGGCGGACTCCGCGCCGCAGTGGAACGACTGATCCAAATGGCTGACAGCGCGCCGAGTAGATTGCTCAAAACTGAACTCAAACGTCTCGTCCCCGAATACACGCCTGACGAGGATTCTACGGAAGCGTCGCGGGATGATCCGGCGGAATCGCCAAACCGTGAGATTGCCAGGTCCGCACGGAGCTAGTGCATTTCCCGTTTCTGCGTTCCGAGCCGCAGGATTAAGCCTGCGCTACTTTTCGCCGCATGATGCACCACAGATGGCGAAAGACCCGGCATACCAACACGGGAATAGCTGTAGTGCAGCGTCACGCGTTGTCTTGTGGGTGTGGCACTGCTCTTGAGCAGTGCACGAACTTCACGAAACCCACCGTAGGCACTGCTTGAAAGCAGTGGCACACGACAACATGGCGCTGCCCGCCACCCACCAATGGAGGAGTGATGGTGCACTACTCTCTGCTTAGATCGCAGCCGGCCCGTTCGCACAGAGCGCGCCGAACGTGTACAGTTTCGATCCTACGCTAGCGGCGCGAGTGACCCGGACTGCTGGAATAGACATGGGACCACCGTCGGCATTGAAACGGCGTGGACTTGCATTCGTAGCTCAAAGAGGGCGGAGAGTATTCAGGTTCGGTGATGTTATTATTGAAGACCTATATCGGCGTTTACCCCTGGGACTTGCTGGACGAAGGCCTGGACGGCGTTTTGGACCGTCTGCATGGGGAAGTCGGCGTTGCGGGCGTGGCGTTGTGGGTGGGTTGCCCGAGGCTGTTGCAGCTTCGCGTTCGGGCGGTGGAACCGAGAATCTTTCGCACGCGGGGAGGCCTGTTCTTTCAACCCTCTTTGGACTTGTACGCCGGGACGCGATGCAAACCGATCGTTTCCGACCAGGCTAAGAATCGCGATCCGTTGGCCAAGATTTCATCGGCCTGCCTGGCGCGAGGTTTGGAAGTCCGCGTCATGCTGTCAGCCGCCGTCACGGGACGCCTCGCGGAGCGGTATCCTGAGATGGCCTGCAAGAACGT
>JADFMZ010000399.1 GCA_022563615.1 Planctomycetota bacterium | reverse complement strand
AACTCGAGGCCTGTGGGCCGCAGGGCGCGGAAACCATTACCTGTTCGATATGAACCGCGACTGGGTCATGCAGGTTCATCCCGAAACGCGCGGACGCGCCGCCGCCATTTTGAAATGGAACCCCCATCTGGTTGTGGACTCCCATGAAATGGGATCGTTGGACACTTACCTGTTTGATCCGCCGCGCGAGCCCTTCAACAACAATCTATCGCTTGGCAACCTGGCCTGGCGGCGAAGGTTTTCAGCGGATCAGGCCAAGGCGTTCGACCAACACGGGTGGAGCTACTACACGCGGGAGTGGTACGAGGAGTGGTACCCGGGCTACACCAACGCCTGGGCCAACCTGTTGGGCGCCGTGGGGATTCTGTACGAACAGGCCGGCGTTAATGCCGCAGCGGTCAAGCAGCCGACCGGCCACATGCTGACCTATCGTGAGGCTGTACATCACCATTTCGTTAGCAGCTTTGCAAACCTCGAAACGTTGCGCTGGAATCGACGAGAACTCCTTCGGGATTACTTGGAAGACCGCAAATGGGCGGTATCCGCCGACCGGTCGGGCCATGAAGCCCTGCTTGTGCCGCCGCCAGCCGACCAAGCCCTGTTCAGCCGCTTTATGGATGTGCTGCGACGCAACGGCATCGAGTTCGCCTTCGCGGCCGAATCGTTCACCGCGTCGGATCTCAGGGATGTTGCAGGGCGACTCAGTGATTCCAGATCGTTTGCCGATGGTACGCTGATTGTCCGCGCCGCCCAACCGCATCGAAGGCTGCTCAGGGCCATACTCGAATTCGACCCGCACGTCTCCAACACCTTCCTGGCGGAAGAGCGCAAGGAGTTGGAGAACCATCGCGGCTCGCGCCTGTATGACATTACCGCCTGGAATGCGTGCATGGCCTTTGGCTTGGAAGCCTACTGGGCGGATCGAATCGCAGACGTAGCCGTCCGCCAAGATCTCGCCAAGGATCCCCAAGCGTTCGATGTGAAATCGGACTACGGGTACCTGATCGACGGCGCCGACAGCCGCATCTATCCGGGAATCGTCCGGCTGTTTGAAAAGAACTGCAAGGTGCGGGTTGCAGCAAAGCCCTTCGGCATCCTCGGACGGGATTACGCAGCCGGGGCGGTCCTGCTTCGGAATCACGAGAACCCAGCCGAGTTAGCAGCTATTCTCAAGCCGCTCGCGGAAGAACTCGGCCTGGACGTTCGCAGCGTGGACACGGGGCTTTGCGATTCAGGCCCCGATCTGGGCGGCCAGCAGTTTCGTTTGCTTGAACCGCCTCGGATCGCCATCGCGTCGCAATGGCCGGTGTCTACGACTTCCTTCGGCGCAACCTGGCACCTGCTCGATGCCCGTATCCGTCTGCCCATCTCGCCATTCAATCTCCAAGCGATCGGAAGGATGGACTTGCGCCGGTACAACGTGCTTGTGCTGCCGCATACCTGGGGAAGCGGCGCACTTGGCGCGATCCTAAACGAAAAAGTTCGCAAGAACCTTCGAGCGTGGATTGAGTCCGGCGGAACGCTGGTGGCCCTGGGAAGTGCAGCCGCTTTCGTGGCAGGTAAAGACAACGGGCTCAGTGCCGTCCGGCTCAAGCGGGATATCCTCGACCAACTAAAGGTGTATGAAGAGGCTGTTCAGCGCGAGCAACAGGCGCGGGACATCAAGATCGACCTGGATCTCATTTGGGCGAATACGCCTTACGACGAGGCTGCACTCCAAACGGAATCGCAATCGCCGCCCACTGAACCCGACTCCCAATCACCGAGCCGCATGCTTCAGCCTGCGCGATCTCCCGAACGCAATGGACGTTCGCAGGAACATCAAGCCAAGCCGGACAAGGACGAACTGGCCCGCCTGGACGCCTGGCAAAGGATTTTTCGACCCCAGGGGGCAATCGTAGCGGCGCGGCTGGACCCGGAACACTGGCTCTGTTTCGGGGTGTCGGGTAGCCAATCACAGACTCCAATGCTTCCGGTGCTGCTCAGCGGGCAGTACGCTCTTATGTCCCGTCATCCCGTTCGGACGCCGGTACGGCTGGCGCCGGCAGACCGGTTGCGGCTATCCGGTTTGATTTGGCCAGAAGCGAGACAGCGCTGGGGCCAAACCGCCTACGCCACCGTGGAACGCGTAGGTCGTGGGCAAATTATCCTGTTTCCCAACGATCCGTTCTTTCGCGGGTACTTCGAAGGAAGCGGGCGGCTTCTGCTCAACGCCCTGATACTCGGCCCAGGCCTCGGCGCCTCTCAGCCCGTACCGTGGTAGGAAAAACGTCGAATCGGCGAAAAGTGAGGATCGGGTCCGGCTCGGCCGGTCTTGACCTTCGACCTTTTGACTTTCTGATTTTCTGACCTTTTAATCTTTCAATCTTTTAACCTTTCAACCTTCAATCATGTTGTACGACATCACACCGCCGATCACACCTGCGTTGAAGGTCTGGCCCGGCGATACCCCGCCGTCACGAGAAATCCTTTGCGATATCGAAAAGGGCGACAACATCACCCTTTCCACTCTGCACGCCACGGTTCACTTGGGCGCGCACGCCGACGGGCCGAATCACTACGGCCTCGGCGCTCCCTCGATCGACCAGCGAAGCCTTGACCTCTACCTGGGGCGTTGCCAAGTCGTTCGAATCGCGGCCGAGCGCAACACGCGGGTGGCCCCCGAGGCGCTACCCGATGCGATCCAGGCGCCGCGAGTTCTATTGGCAACGGGCACCTACCCTGACCCAACGGTTTTCAATGAAGATTTTGCCGCGCTCTCGGTGGAGCTGATCGACGTTCTTGCTGAGGCGGGAGTACAACTGGTCGGCGTCGATACGCCCAGCGTCGATCTCTTTCGATCCAAAGACCTTCCGGCGCACCACCGCGTGCTGCATCACGACATGGCCATTCTCGAAGGCCTTGTGCTGGCAGACGTACCCGAAGGACTCTATGAACTGATTGCCCTGCCGCTGAAGCTGGTGGGCTTCGACGCCAGTCCCGTCCGCGCGGTCCTGCGCACCTTGGAGGACTGCGCCGGACATTCAGCGTAATGTAGTGCATCGTCACAGCTAATTTTGCGGGTTGTTCGCCGTGTGCCACTGCTCTTGAGCAGTGTCCACAAACGGGCGGCAATTGCTTTCGACACTGCTCAAGAGCAGTGGCACACCCGCAGATTAAGG
>JADFMZ010000398.1 GCA_022563615.1 Planctomycetota bacterium | reverse complement strand
ATTCATTCAAGAGTCTGGCGTTCGTTCCCGGAAACCCGCCGGACGGCGCGCCGAGGAAAGTGAAGGCAATGCTCCGCGAAAACAGCGTGTCGTTCGATTCGCCGATCAGCTTCACCGACATTGGCAACGTTGTGAGCGCCTTCAAGAAGATCGCCTACGCCGAAGACGGCCCGACTGACTGTCCGTAGGGGAGTGTGCCGGAAGTCGCGTGCCGCCGGTGACCGCACTATGCGCCCTTCCCAGCAGAGCACGACCCGCTCTTTCTGCGCTTGGGCAAAGAGAATCTTTGCCCTACCCGGAGTCCGATTGGCCGAGCTTCGGTTCTTCGCGTCGGTTGACGCTGTGGCGCTGGCCGATAGACTCCGTCCGGTGGCTGCCCGGGTGGCGGAATTTGGCAGACGCGCAAGCTTGAGGTGCTTGTGTCCGATTATGGACGTGCTGGTTCGAGTCCAGTCCCGGGCAATCTTGTAGGGTCCGTCACGCGGACCATTTTGGGATGATCCCGGTTGGCGGTCCGCACGGCAACAGGTTTTTGGTCCGCACGGCGGACCCTACCACTGCGAGCCGGTGCTACAAGGCCATCTTGTGCTTCACATAGGCGCCCGGCCTCGAATGGCGGATTCGAGCATGCCGGCTGTTGCGTATTCGATTTGGGAGCCGACGGCTAACCCACGCGCCGGGCGGGTGATGGTCACATCCAGCTCCCCAAGCAGGCTTTGAATATGCAGCGCGGTTCCGTCGCCATCGAGCGTTGGGTTCAGGGCCAGCACCACCTCGCGCACGCCGCCCGCACGAACCCGATCGACCAGCGCATCCAGGGTGAGGTTCTCCGGCTCAACACCTTCCAGCGGGGCGAGATGACCCATGAGCACGTGATAGACGCCGTGAATCAGGCCCGATGACTCCAACGTCATTACGTCGTTGGGCTGCTCCACCACCCAGATTTCGCCCTGATCGCGATTGTGATTGGAACAGATAGGGCATGGATCGCGCTCGGTGAGGTTGTAGCAGGTTGTGCAATGGATCACCTTGTCCTTCACGTCGATGATGGCCCTGGCAAGCTGCGCGGCGTACTCGCGCGGCTCGCGCAGAACGTGAAACGCCAGCCGCTCGGCGCTTCGCGGCCCGATTCCAGGGAGCTTTTGGAATTGTTCCTTAAGATGCGCAAGGGACTGAATCGTCTCGCCGCTCATGAGCCGCTGTTCATCCAATCGACCATGCGGAACAAGGAATCGTTCATCCAGTCCATCCCCGGGAATCCTTTATAGCGTTTCCATTTATTGTGGATCGCCATTTCGGGGAAATCTCCCGGAAAAAACATGTCTCGGACCACTACACGAAAACAGAGCTTGCTCTAAGACGGCTTCCCCATGCCGCCCAGAAGGTCGGACAGACCCGGAACATTCAGCCCGCCGGTGAATGACGCCATCTCGCTTTGCATTGCTTCCTGCGACTTGGTGATGGCGGCGCCGACGGCGGCCTTGACCAGATCCTCCAGTAGCTCCACGTCATCCGCTGCTTTCGGATCGATCCTGACATCCACCATCGAGCCTTTGCCGTCCACAATGGCGCGCACCATTCCACCCCCGGCATCGCCCTCGTAGCGCCGCGTAGCCAGTTCCGCCTGCAGCTTGGCGATGTTGCTCTGCATTTCCTTGGCGGACTTAATCAACCCGCCGATGTTTCCAAGATTACCTAACATCCATCGTTACTCGCTCGATTCAGGTTCCGGTTCGATCGTCTCTTCCACGTTGGGAGTAGCCGCCGGCGGCTCGATCGAGGCGTTTCCCTTCGGCGCGCTTCGCACGCCTACTATGGTGCCGTCGACGGCCTCTTTCACTCTTTGGACCAGGGGGTCGCGGGCCACCCGTCGCCATTGCTCCGATGCCACCCGTGTCGTTGACGTGGCCATCGGCTCAGGCTGCAATTCGGCACGTCCCCCGCTTGCGCCGGCGTCACCCGCCCGCCCGCGCGACGGCATTACAGCCGTTGTCGCGACGGATCGTTCTTCTGAGATCGGAGTAGGGCCGGCGGCCGACAATCCCCGATGGCCGTCCTTGCGGGGCCTATCTCCGCCGTTTTTTTTTGAACTCGCCTCGGAAGTTGAGCCTGAACCCTTCCCTCCAGCGCCGGCCAGGCCATCGATCCACTCCTGAATATCGGAAAACTGCCGGCTCATCGCCAATCGAACGACGGCGGCATCCGCCAACGCACGGGCGGCGCCGCTGGCCTTGACGTTCCGCCGGAGTTCCTCCAGCAGCGTAATCATATACACGAACGTCGGCGGGTCGAACTGTTCGGACTGAGCGATCAGCGCCGGGCGAAGCGAGCCGGGAATCTCCACCAGATCGGTATCCGACCCGCATACCCGCAACAGCATCAACGTACGAACATGCTCAATCAAGTGATCGCAGAAACGATCGACGGTTCGACCGCTCTGCAGCGCGTCATCCAGCGCTTGCAGGGCGCCTGCTGCATCACTCTTAGCCACGCACTCGATCACGGCGGAGGCCAACTCGTCGTGGGGCGGCGGGATGATCTCGTCCGCCACAGCCAAGGTCAGGTGCTTGGCCTCAAACGACATTAGCTTATCGAGCAGCGACATCGCGTCGCGCATGGACCCCTGTCCAAGTCTGGCGATCCGGCGCAGTACGTCGTCGTCCGCGCGGACTTTCTCCAGTTTGCAAATCGCGGCTAGATGTTTGGCGATGGCGGCGGTATCGATGGCCTGGAAGTCGAACTGCTGACACCGACTCTGGATCGTGGCGGGAACCTTTTGGATCTCCGTTGTCGCCAGGATGAATTTCACATGCGGCGGGGGTTCCTCCAAGATCTTGAGCAGGGCATTGAAAGCCCCGGCGCTGAGCATGTGCACCTCGTCGATGATGTAGATTTTGAAGCGCGATCGGCTCGGGCAAAGCGTTGCATTGCTTCGCAACTCACGAATATTGTCGACCCCCGTATTGCTCGCCGCGTCGATCTCGACCACATCGACGTCCTCACCCTCGGCCACCAATACACAGGAGTCGCACTGACCGCAGGGTGTGGTCGTCGGCGCGTCGTAGCTCAGACAGTTGAGCGCTTTGGCCAGGATTCGGGCCATGGTCGTCTTGCCCACGCCGCGCGTGCCCGTAAAGAGATACCCATGATGCACGCGGTCCGATCGGATGGCGTTGGTCAACGTG
>JADFMZ010000070.1 GCA_022563615.1 Planctomycetota bacterium | reverse complement strand
GCGGGCTCGGCGAGAAGTGCATCCCAGCGCCCGAATCGCTTTTGCACGTCGTAAAGCGAACACATCCATGAGTCCAGGAATGGTCCTACCAGGCGCAAGTCCTTCTCAGGAAGATCGTCCCACATGTCGCGGGCTGCTGCCATCGCTTCTCGCTCGCGGCCAATCATCATCGCGGAAAACGCGAGCATGTGCGAGTTGTGCGCCATGTAGCCGCGCTGCATGTTCTGTTCGGGAGATAGCACGCGGTACCGGTCATCGCACTTCATCGCCTTGGCATTTTGCTCGATCGACCGCTCCCACATGCCAACCTGCACGTAGATGTGCGAGGGCATGTGCTGAAGGTGACCGCTACCCGGCACGAGATCGCTCAAACGATCTGCGGCCGCAACGGCACGCCTCTTGTCATCGCTCGGTTCGATTGCGTGGATATAGAGGTGATTGGCGCCAGGATTCCCCGGCGCCATTGCAAGCACTTGTTCGAGCACCGCGACGATCTTGAGCGTTTGCTCTCGTGCAGGTTGTCCGTCACTCGTATACAACTTCCAGGGGTGTTGCACCATCAACGACTCTGCGTACCACGTGCCGACGTCGGAGTCGTTAGGATAGTACGCCCACACCTTGGCCATGGCGTCCGCGAACGCTTTCTCAAGATGTTTGCGATCCTTCGGCGCCGGGTTCTCGTAACGATGCGTCAGGGCTTCGATGAGTGATCGCTCCTTGGGACTCGTGTTTTCGATCCGCGCCAGCGCATGCTGCAACGCCTTCCAAGCGGCAGCGTTGCGGACGTCATTCATAATCGCGTCGTTGTAGTTTGGCCCCTGAGCATACGCCACACCCCACCACGCCATGGCGCACTCGGGATCGAGTTCTGCGGCCTTGGTGAATGAACGCACCGCTTCATCGTGATTGAATGAATACATCCAGTTCAACCCTTGGTTGAAGTACTTCTGAGCCATCGGAGAGTCGGTCGTAATCTTGCGCGTGTGCGGGCCCATGCCATCAAAAATCTGCGGCGAACCGGTCACACCGTACGCAGTTGCCGTCGGCGCCTTGCGGAGCATAGCGCAACCGCTCAGCGCCATGAGCATCGCCAATGATGCAGCGGTCCGCGCATAGCCGACCCTTGACTGGCTGACTGCATTCTTTGCGTCTGTAGCACGCGAGTCATCCGGCGATGTGCCGCATGATCGTGTCGTCAGATTTTGCATTTGTTTCCTCCAGTAAATAGTGTGAGCACGAAGCACGCTTTGACGCGGAGGTAATCCGCGCCTCAGGCGCCCCTCGGCCCGATGTTTCCGTTGCAACGACCGCGAACTGCCTTGCCCTGGGCCAACTCTGTTAAGAGATTACCCGAGCACCATCACGGTGTCGAATTGCTGCTCCAATTCGGAAGCACAGTTCTCGATGATGTGCACGCTTGTCGGATAAACCCGCCGGCCGTGCTTGACCAAGAGGAAATTTGTGCCATCGAGCGACAGATCGTAGTGCTGGTGACCGCTGCCGGCGGCGGCGTAAACATCGTCGATCGGAAGCGTCTTCACCGTTGTCACGTTCAATTCGGGTTCGATTTCGATGTCGGCTTTGAAGATTATTCCTGCCGCCCGGTAGTAAAGTGACCGAGAGTCGCGCGTCCATCGTGGTTCGCCGCCGCCATTGCCGGAAACCCGGATACGCGGACCAAGATCGGGATACGCTTGGGCGTATACGTTGCGTTGGTCCGCCTCCCACCCGACATAGGCGATCAACCGGCCGTCAGGCGAAATGTGAGCCCAAGCCTCGCCGAGTGACGTGTTCAACAATTCATGAAGCCTATCCTGGCCGTTCGGACCAGCCGTCCAGCGCGTCAACGCCACCCGAAGTTGAGGCCGAGCAGAATGGCGGTCATTTCTTGCGGGAACCGTTCGAATGTGAATGATCGACTGGTCTGGCTGCGTTGGGGCTGGATCAGAAGTTGGTGCCGACAGAAAGCGCTGAATCCGATGGTAACGAGGCGGCCTCCGCGACTCGTCTGTAGCGGCAACATCCGGCAACAGTTCGTTGGTGCGTGAAGGCGCAGAACCGTGCCGGCTGCTTCGCCGTTGGTGTCGTGTTCGCTGTCCACGCTGAGCACGTGGATTCGATCGAGCCGACCTTGAAAGGGAGTATTCGATGTCAGGCAGCGATACAGTTCATACCAGAAAGAGAAAAGGCGGTGCGCGAGATGTATCGTGCGCTCAAACCCGGCGGCTGCATCGGGATGAACGTCTTCCGGACGGCCGAACACAACCCGGCATTCAATTATCTCATCGCCGCGCTCGAAAGGCACGCCGGACCGAAGGCAGCCGCGTTCATGCGCACCCCATTTGTCATGGATAGCGTCACCGGCATTCGAACACTGTTTGAGCAGGCTGGCTTTGTTGACACCTGTGTTGTCATTCGCATTGAGACCGTGCGATATCCTTCGGTCAGCCATCTGGTTCAATTTGAGACTATGAATATTCCCGATACCGAGATTCGCAAAGAGGCGATGCAAGAGGAAATCACGCACGAAATGGAAGAACTTGTTGAAGCACATGTCAACGATCACGGAGTGGTCTTCCCAGGCCAGGATTTCGTTGTCGTGGCCAAGCGCTGACGAATCTTCGTTCAATAGGCGTAAGCTGTTCCGGTTATCTAGGAGGAGATTATCCATGAAAGCACTGGCAGGACTTGGCATTGTTCTTTCGATCGTCGGGTGTCGTGTCGTCCAGGATACCCGGTCCGTAGTTATCATGCAGCCGCACGAGGGTACCTATCTTTGGATATCGCCGGAAAGTCAGAACAAACTCGGATCCGGTGGCGAGTTGCAGATCTACATGGATCCGCACACGCATCCCGAAGCGAAGGCCAGTTTTGCGAAGTTCACCTTGGGGGTGGGGGGACAACTGCCGGTGCACAGGCACGATAGAACTGAGGAGATTAGCTATTTCCTTTCCGGTGAAGGAGTCGTTGTCGTTGTTGACGAAGAGGGAGCGGAAAAAGAAATCCCTGTCGGAACGGGCTATGTTTGGTACAACCCGCCTGGGGTCTGGCATACGGTGAGAAATACCGGGCCGACTCCGTTGTCCCTCGTGTTTGTGACCGTGCCCAACGAAAAGAGCGGGCTGCTTTCATACTTTCGCCGCGTGTGCGCTGGCCCGGGAGAAGAAGGACTCGTGCTATCACCGGAAGAACTTGAGAAGCTCGCATCCGAGCATGACCTGATCCTCCGATCTTCCGGCCTACATGAACGCTGACCGCCCGTTGAAGAACACGATCATCCGTGATTCGATGTCGCGTTACTTCTTGTCAACGATCACGAAGACCGATTGCCCCGCCCACAAGAGGTGACGCTACAATTTTTCAACGGACTGCTAAGGGCTGGGGCAGTTGCGATGGCCAAGCCGAAACCGGTCCAAGACGTCGATGTCCAAGAGATCTTAGACCGTCTAACAAAACGTGTTTCGAAGCGCCCACGACACTCCGGCGTTCGCGCAGGCTGAAGCCTGCGGCTCAGTCTTGTTAGATGCTCTTAACGAAATTGTCATAGAAAAAGCCCACCAAGTTGACCGGTCCGAGTTACGACGTTCGTCCATAGGTGTAGTGGTCGATCTGCCGATTTTGCATGAAGGTGAAGACTATGGCGCTTCTTACCAAAAAACCTGTTGGTTTCCGAATTTTCACGGCGTGTTGCGTGGTTATGGCACTGGGGTTGGCGCAAGCTGGTTCGCCCAGCTCTGCGAGCATCGTTCGTGATCGGATCGGTGAAGAGTTAGACCGCCATCTCACCAAGATTGTCCTGAAGGGGTACTCCGGGGCGGTGATCGTTGCCAAAGACGGCAAAATCATCCTCCGCAAGGGATACGGATATGCAAACCGGGAGAAGGGGCTACCCGTTACGCCCGACACGGTCTTTACGATCGGGTCCATTACGAAACAGTTCACCGGCGCTGCGATCGTGAAACTCGAAATGCAAGGTAAGCTGCGTGTCACCGACACGATCGATCAGTATTTTCAAGACGTGCCTGAAGCCAAGAAGGGCATCACGCTTCATCAACTGCTCACGCACACAGCGGGCATGCCCGACATCCTTGGCGAGGACTTTGATACCAGCGCCACGCAACAAGTTGTGCTTCGCCTGGCCATGCAGTCGGAGCTGACTTCCAGACCTGGCAGCAAGCACGCCTATTCCAACCTGGGCTATAGCCTACTGGGCATGATCGTCGAGAAAGCGTCTGGAATGGGATACGAGGCGTACCTTCGCGAGCACTTGTTCAAACCCGCCGGAATGTTGCAGACGGGCTACGTTCTTCCCAAGTTCGCCCCGGATTCGCTAGCCATTGGATATCGCAAGGGCGAACCATGGGGCACGGTGCTCGGTCATCCCATGCTCAAAGATGGACCCTGCTGGCATTTGCGCGCCAATGGCGGCATTCACTCAACCATTGGCGACATGTACAAGTGGCACGTTGCTCTACTGGGAACGAAGATTCTCTCGGACGAGGCGAAGAAGAAGTACTTCGCGCCGCATGTTGACGAGGGGTACGGCGATTCCTTCTACGGCTATGGCTGGGTGACGTTCAAGACGGTACGGGGTACGAAGATGTTGGGACACAATGGCGGTAACATGATTTTCTTCGCCGACTTCAATCGCTACGTCGAAGAGGGTGTCGTCATCTTCCACGCCACCAACAGCACCAAGTACAATCCAGAGCGCATTGGCAACGATCTGGCAAAGATCGTTTTCGCCAAACGTTGAATGAAATCTTGGTCCTTCGCATCCGGCACGGACGCAACACCCACTCTCACGATGCGTTCACGACGCTCGGCTGCGTCATCATTTCCAGAAGAATCCAACAGAACCCGCCTTGGCAGACGATCTTGGGATAGCGGAGCATTTCAGGCCCTTGCGCCATCAGGAATCACCTTCGCAAGCGGACGGTCGCGCAGGCTGAAGACTGCGGCTCAGGAGGGAAACAGAATGGCGCGCAATGATGGGGCCTAAGCTCGAAGCGCAGCAATCTTCTCAGGGTTTTCCTGGCATTGGGCCCGGATGGCGTTGAAGCGTTGGTCACAGCTAAGAAAGGCGTCGGACAACACGGGATCGAAGTGCTTGCCGGACTCGGCGCGGACGATATCGACGGCTTGTTCGTGCGATCGGGCATTCTGGTACCGCCGGTTGCTGGTGATGGCATCGTACGCATCGACCAATGTGATGATCCGCGCGGACAGCGGGATGGTTTCCCCTGCGATGCGTCGTGGATAACCGGTACCGTCGTACCTTTCATGGTGGCAGTGGGCGATGTCAATACACATCTGCAAGAGCGGCGCCGGATGCGTGGGGTCCAGGGCCTGCGACAGCACGCGCCGGCCGATGTCCGCGTGCGTCTTCATGATCTGGAACTCTTCGTCGGTGAGCTTGCCCGGCTTGGCCAGGATGTCGTCGGGGATGCCGACCTTGCCGATGTCGTGCATCGGGGCAGCTTGAACCAGCGACTCAACGAAACGGTCCGTAACGATTGACCGGTAGGGCCCGGCGTGCTGGAGCTGCTCAGCCAGGATGCGGGCCATCTTGGAGACACGCTCCAGATGCAAGGTGGTTTCTTCGTCGCGGTATTCAGCCAGATGGCCGACCGTCCTTAGCAGCACACGGACGGACTGCTGTAGCCCGATTCGCCGACCGATATTGTCCAGGGCAATGGCCGCGGCATCGGCAATGGAACGCACACAGTGGATTTCCTCTTCGGAGAAGGGTAGGTCGTCCGTTTTTTCCGTGGCGTTCAGGACGCCGAGTATACCCCCATGCGTTTCGAGCGAGGTCGAAATAAGAGGGGTACTGAGGAACGCGTCGCGATGGTACTCGTCCTGTTCCACGGGCGGTCTTGCGGTCATTCGCGCTGCCAGCGTCTTGCCGCTGCGGAAGACCTGTCCGGTGATCCCTTCGATATTCCTGACGCGGAGTTTGTGGGTAATGGCGGGATCGATGCCCAAGGCCCTCACGCAGACGAGACGGTCGCCCCGATCCTCTTTGAGAAACAGCGATACCCGCTTTGAACTGGTGGTTTGCTCCACGCATCGTATGAGCAGGTCGAAGATCTGATCTCGCGTGTCGGCGCGGTTCAGGTCGCGCATGAACTCATACAGCAGCCTCAGCCGTCGCGTCTTGATGTCCACCTCGGCTTCCAGCCGCGTGTTGAGTTGGTCCAGATCCTTACGCGCCTTGGCGCCTCGATGGACCATGCGAACGCGAGCGAGCAGCTCGGCCACGTCAAACGGTTTGGGCAAATACTCCTGGGCTCCGGCTTCCAATCCACGGACGACATCCGCCGTGCTCGAGCGAGCTGTCAGCATGATGACGGGAATGGCAGCCGTCTGAGGATCGGCCTTGAGAGTTCGTGTAACGGTGACCCCGTCCATGATCGGAAGGCCGATATCCATGATGATCAGGTCCGGCTGCTGGCTGGCAGCGAGTTCGAGCGCTGATTCGCCGTTGATCGCCTCGATCACCTCGTAGCCGGACGCGCGCAGGTGCGCGCAGAGAATAAAGCGCACCGCCGCCTCGTCCTCCACGATTAGGATGACACCTTCGTTCGCTTCGACCATCGGTAATGCTCTTCCGGATGCGCACATGGCTGATGCGCCAGGTGTGGGATTCCCGACTCTCCATCGGCAAGGTACGAACGCCAGGCAAGTTGAGCATTCTCTGATGGGCCATGAGGCCATCGTCCGAGAAACTGAGGCACTCGAACAACCCTGAGCCGCCGGCTTGAAGTCCACGCGATGTTTTCGGAGCTTCAATCGTTGCGGGGTTGTCTTGTCAGATTTCTTGAACCTCACCTGCGAACGCCGACGCCTCAGCCACCGGGAACGCATACTGTCCGAAAAGATGAGTGCGCTGGTTGCGCCACCGCTACCCCTGACGTCCAGGAGCCTGCTCGGCCTTTTGCGCCGACCTGAACGGCTGTAGTTAGTTCTCTCGTTCTCTCGTGAATTGACAAGCGCAGGGTCGCGTTTACACTCCTATCCATATCGAGTCCCCGTGGCACAACTGGATAGCGCGTCGGCCTCCGAAGCCGAAGGTTACAGGTTCGAACCCTGTCGGGGACGTTGATGAAAACGTACCTGGCGCTATCGAGAAGACGGCTGGAAGTGATTTGGCCCTGCTCGTCGAATGGCCTTTGTGCCATCTTGCGTTCATTTGGCGTCTACTTGCAGCGTGTCAGCAATCACGGTGCGAGCTTCGGTCATGTCCGCTGCGCCGATTGAAACCTAAGGGCGGAAACTCGTCGCGATGTCACTGTGGCTGGCAAGTCTCATCACAACCGGCGTCGGAGGCCATAGCTTTCGAGGCTCTGGCGGCGGGCTTCGCTCCGCACCTCGGTCATGCGCAAGACATCCATGGCCATTGAAATAGTGTCTGGGCGGCGATCATCCATGGCAATACTGGCTGAGCTGGAAGTATCGAGGAAAACGCAAGCCACGACCCGTTTCGTCATCGGAATGGATCTGTTGGCTCAGGGCTGTCGATTGGAGGCTCAAACGCTGTTCCGAGAAGCCGCGACGATGGGCGGTGGAACTACGACCCAGGCGCACTGGGGCCAAGCGTTCCATGAGCTACTGTCGTCCGACTCCACCTGGCCGCCGTGGATTCCGATGCGCGAAGACAACGGTGCGAAGAATCATATCAAACCCGCCGCCGTAAACGGGAGCGACGAATAATGGGACTGGATTCTGGTACAAGACTGGGCCCCTACGAGATCCTCTCGCCCCTCGGGTCGGGCGGCATGGGCGAGGTCTACTTGGCCACCGATTCCAAGCTGGATCGAAAGGTGGCAATCAAAGTTCTCCCGGAGTTGCTAACGCGAGACAAAGAGCGGGTGGCTCGCTTCGAGCGAGAGGCGAAGTTGCTCGCATCACTCAACCACCCAAACATCGCCGCAATCTACGGATTTGAGACTACCGATTCTTCCCGAGGCGCGGGCTTCAGCCCGCGCGAAGAAACTGAAGCCGAAAATGCCACGGCAATCCCAAGTTCGCGCAAGCTGAAGCATGCGGCTCAGGGGGGATACGATTCCGGCACGGTGCAGGAATTACACTTTCTTGTCATGGAGTACGTCGAAGGTGAGACGCTCGGGAGCCATCTCAAGAACGGTCCTGCTGCAGTTGAGGACGCCCTGGATATTGCCAAGCAAATGGCTGAGGCGCTCGAAGCCGCTCACGGGCAGGGCGTAATTCATCGAGATCTCAAACCCGCCAATATCATGATTCGCCCGGATGGCACGGTCAAAGTGCTCGATTTCGGCTTGGCGAAGGCGATGACCGAGGATTCATCCGGTGCTGTGGATGCTAACTCGCCAACGATCACCGCCAACTACACCCGTCCTGGAGTTGTGCTTGGAACCGCAGCCTACATGAGCCCGGAGCAAGCACGCGGGCGTCCGCTGGACAAGCGCACCGACATCTGGTCGTTCGGGATCATCCTGTTCGAGTGTCTCACCGGCGACCGGCTCTTCCAGGGCGAGACAGCCAACGACTCCATGGGCGCGATCATGCACAAGGAGCCCGATTGGTCTTTGCTGCCGCCGAATACCCCACCGACGATTCAGCTTCTGCTGCGGCGATGTTTGACCAAAGATCGCAAGAGACGCCTGCATGACATCGCGGATGCGCGCATCGAGCTTGAAAACGCTATCGTTGATCCGACGAGCACCTCTTTGGGGTTGGCGCAGGCTGTCCTGGATGTCAGGCGTCGCTGGCTACCATCGTGGCCTGTCAACGTAGTTATCGCGATGGTCGTGACGCTTGCCGCCATCGGTGGTTGGTTCGCAAGACCCCAGCCCGAAGACTCATCTCCGGTCGTTCGTCTCACAGCGATTATTCCCAAGGAGCAGGAACTCGCCGACAGTCGAATGACCATCGCCGCCATTTCTCCGGACGGAGCGATGCTGGTATACCTAGCCACCACCAGAACCGGAACCGGAAGGCAACTGTATCTGCGACACCTGCACCTGCAAGAATCTGTCGCCCTGGCCAATACGGCTGACCCGGACTCACCCGGCATATTTTCGTACGATGGTCGCTGGATCGCCTTCGCTCAGCAGGGAAAACTCAAGAAGGTTTCTATTTTAGGCGGACCCGCGCAAACGATCTGCGACGCCGCACAACTTCGCGGCGCGCACTGGGGTGTAAATGACACAATCGCGCTGGCCCCAACCCGCCGATCGGGAATATGGATAGTCTCAGCAAGTGGCGGTAAGCCCGAACAGGTCACCGACTTGGGTCCAGACCCAGGCGCAGCGTCGCACCGCTGGCCCCATCTCTTGCCGGACGGACGGTCGATATTGTTCACCCATACAGACAACGAAGATGACTACTCTTCGGCTAGAATCGAAGCGGTTTCAATAGACACGGGCGAGCGCAAGGTTCTGGTTCAAGGCGCAATGGATGCGCGTTACATACCGATCGGACAACTTGTCTTCGTGCGAGGCGATGTGCTCATGGCTGTCGAGTTTGACCCGGTGCGCGTTGAGATCATGGGTGCGGAGATCCCGGTGCTGGAGGGTGTGGCCGCGGGTCCAGCCATGGGGAGTGGGCAATATTCTTTTTCCGACAACGGCGTGCTCGTTTACCTGGCCGGCGAAGAGACAGCCGGGCTTTCTGAGTTGGTATGGGTGGACCGTGCGGGCAAGATCACACCCGTATCGCAGCATTCCCGAGATGCGGTATATCACTCCCTGTCGCCGGACGGCTCACGGATTGCGTGGACTCTGCTTGGTGGCCTTGGATTCACGTCCGACATCTGGATTTTAGAGATCAAGCGTGACATGTTAACCAGGCTTACCTTCGATGATGGCCAAGAGGGAAATCCGGTCTGGTCTCCCGATGGCTTGTGGATCTATTTCAATTCTGACCGTGTTCACGGCGTTTCTGAGATATACCGCAGGAAGGCCGATGGGAGCGGTGACGCGGAGCGGCTGACCACGGCAGATAATACTCAGCGTTTGGCGTCGATCTCTCCCGATGGCCGCACGCTCGTGATTGTTGAGGCTCTTCACTCCGGCGGGGAGATCATGTTGCTCCACATGGATAAGGAGCGGACTGTTGAGCCATTTCTAACGACGCCGTTCGCAGAGAGGAATCCTGCCGTGTCACCGGACGGAACGCTCATCGCCTATAGCTCCGATGAGACTGGAATCTTCGAGGTGTACGTCCGGCGGTTTCCATCGGGAACCGGTCGAGTCAAGATTTCGCCCGGTCTTGGGGTCTTTCCAACTTGGTCACCCGATGGCACTGAACTCTTCTATACGAACGACGGCAGCGAGTTTTACTCGGTAGCCATCGAGGTTAAAGACGACGTGCTGATTCCCGGCATCCCCAAGCTCTTGTTCAAGCTATCTGACAACGAATACTCAGACCACTTCGACGTAGCCCCCGACGGTCAGCGGTTCCTGTTTAGCAGATTGCCGGGCAATGAGGGTGACGAGCGAATCCACCCAACCGTGGTCGTCAACTGGTTCAAGGAGCTAAGAGAAAAAATGGCGACGGTGAAGGGCCGCTGATGCTGTCAAGCGGCGACAGACTAGGCCTATACGAAATCCTTTCACCTCTCGGTGCGGGCGGGATGGGTGAGGTCTATCTTGCCAAGGACACCACCCTCGGCCGCGAGGTGGCGATCAAAGTGCTGCCCGCCGATGTAGCGTCCAGTCCGGAGCGGTTGCAACGGTTCGAGCGAGAAGCCAAGACCGTGGCCGCCCTAAACCATCCCAACATTGTCACGATCTTCGGAATCGAAGCATCAGGCGGTCATCGTTTCATCGCCATGGAACTCGTCGAGGGCGAAACACTCGACCGCATGATTGCTCCTGGCGGCACGTCCCTCGCGAAGATCTTCGACATCGCCATACCACTTGCGGATGCGTTGGCGGCTGCTCATGACAAGGGCATCGTTCACCGTGACCTCAAGCCAGCTAACGTCATGGTTACGAAGGGAGGTCGCGGAAAAATATTCGCATTCGTGCTTGAAATCATTGCCCAGGCCGCGTACACTGCTTCCACTGTTATCCAATAGGAGCGCTAGTGACGAAACGCGA
>JADFMZ010000069.1 GCA_022563615.1 Planctomycetota bacterium | reverse complement strand
CCAATCTCATCCGGGGAATCCTCCTGGAGAAAATGGTTTCCAGTCACCTTCACTTCTTTCTGGTTGGGCCAGGTCCTGACAAATTCGAGTGCCGGACCCGTCAGAATGGCACCCGGCTCAGCGCTCACCAGTAATTTAGGCAGGTCCGAGCCGCTTAGCCATTCGGCATAATCAGCAACAATCTGCACAACATCAGCCGGTTCACCGCCAAGGGGTATTTGCCTCGGCCAGGTCAGTGTGGGGCGCCTGTCCTCTCCGGCGTTGATAAACGGCTGCCGATACACCGCCATTTCTTCTTCGCTGAGATCACGAATGATGGAGCCAGGCAGGATCGTCTCTACAAACAGGTTTTTTTCCAGGATCATGTCTTCACCCGCTTCTGATCGTAAGCCCCGGAAAATCCCGGTCGCACTCTCGGGCCATTCGCTCCATTCCAGCGGCTTCACGATCGCCTCCATATAGGCAATTCCCTGCATCGCCTCCCGGTGCCGGTTAGCCCAATCAAAACCAAGGGCTGAACCCCAGTCATGGATCACCATCACCACCTTGTCCGTCACATCCAGCTTGTACAGTAATTCATCCAGGTAATCACGATGCTCGACAAAGGTATACCGGTCCGGGCCGCTGTCGGTAAGTTTGTCTGAATCTCCCATACCAATCAGGTCCGGCGCAATCCGATTGACGCGATCGTAGATGGCTTCGGGCTTGTAGCATCGATTGCCCATCAACTGCCCGTTGTGATCTTTGACGCCCTCGATTTTCTTGGCCAACTCGTCCCGAAACGCCTCGTACTCGTTGGCCGACACTTGCCCCTGCGGCTCGCGACCTTCGACGTTGATGAACAGTCGCCCGTAGTAGCCGCCTTCCCCCCACGCTCGCGTCTTGGACCAATCCACGTCCTGAACGACGAACCGCTGTTTCGGTTTGACGGGCTCCTTGAAATGCAGGTATCCCTCCTGGATAAGCCATTGGTTGAACATAAAGCCGCCGACCATGGATTTCGCCCCGTGATCGCTGACGATCCAAACAGCCGTCGTTTCCAAATCCAGGCATTCAAGCGTCTTGCCGATTTCCTCGTCAATATATTGGTAGTATTCAAAGATGGCGTTCTCGAATTCATTGCCCGGCTCATGGGCGTGGTGCGTCTTGTCCATACAGGACCAGAAGCCGTGGTGGATGCGATCGGTGCCCATCTCCACCATCCACATCAGATCCCACGGTTTCGTCTTCAACAAGTGGCGCACCACCTTGAAGCGCTT
Source organism: Planctomycetota bacterium (assembly GCA_022563615.1). Classification (GTDB taxonomy): domain Bacteria; phylum Planctomycetota; class Phycisphaerae; order UBA1845; family UBA1845; genus JADFMZ01. The sequence continues at coordinate 9,855 of JADFMZ010000069.1, read as the reverse complement.
TTCGGTCATCAGATAGATCTGTTCCAGCAGCCACTTTTTCCGGTCCGTTCTAAACCCCGGCACATCGATCATATATTCACCAACCAGTGCGTTGATCTCCTGCTTCAATGTCGGAGGTGAGGTCCAGGTGATTTTCGGATCGGTCGTGTTGGGCGTAAGAAAACTGGTAATCATGCACCCGGCGATGGGTCGGGTAATGGGATAGGTGCCGGGCACGCCGACCACGATGGATTGCTTACCCCGATCGGAAAGAATATCCCATAAGCGCGGCTCGTGAACCGCCAGCGACGTGGCGATCATCAGCTTCTCGTAGGAGCGATCTCCACGGTTGCGAAATCCGTAGATCCCGAGCGTGCCGGGATCCTTGCTGGCCGACATGCAGCTCCAGGCCGGCACGGTAATCGGCGGCATCGAGCTGGTCAGTTCTCCATACGTGCCGGCCTGCATCAACCGCTTGAGGTTGGGCAGATGGTCGATCCACTGATCCAGCATCAGCGACGGCTCCGCGCAGTCCAGCCCTATGACGACAACCTTCTCGATACGCGACACGCTATAAACCTCCTAGTTCGTCAACCTTAGTTTTTCTAATCTCATCGGGAGGGCGAGGCTCCTGCCGAGCCGCCCCCACTCCTCCCCCAACACCCGCCGAACCCACAGATAGAGGGTTGGCAATGATCTAGGCAACGGGAAATTGCTTCAAATGCGCCACCGCCCTCGGAAGAACTCGCGCGATCGCATCCTCCAGGTGACATTCCAGCACAGCCCCGGCGGCCTGACGATGGCCTCCGCCGTCGAACTCCTTGGCCAGCTCCACAACCGTCACGTCGCCCGAGCCGCGAAAATTGATGCGCGTTTTTCCCTTGCGCCCCTCGGTGAACAGCATGGCCAGCCGAACGCCCTTGAGCGATCGCGGCACGTTGATTTGATCGTCGATGTCCGCGGCTGTACACCCCGCACCGTGAATCTCATCGAAACCGGCTGAGCTGTATCCGATTTGCCCATCCGCAGCGGTCTGGGTGTTCGCGTAGATCACCCGCAGCAGATCGAACTCAGCCTGGCGCTGACTCCTGCACAATCGCTCCCCCAGTTCCTTCACATCCGCGCCGCGCGCCACCAGATCGGCAGCCGCACTCAACGAGAACGCCGCAACCGTGGGTAGGGAAAAGCCGAGCGTATCCGTGAGGATTCCTGCATAGAGCACAGAAGCGGTCAGCGCGTCGATCGGTCGTGCGGTTGCAAGCAAAACGAGGTAGACCAACTCAGCCGCACTGCTTGCGTCACCGACCACCCAGTTGAACTGGCCGAAACGGGTATTGCTCGCATGGTGGTCGATATTCACGATCGGACGATCGCCGGACCAATCCACGTTCTTCAATTCAGGCCCAACGGCGCACCGCTCCTTCTTGGCGGTGTCCACGACGATAAATCCGTCTGCGCTGGCGAAGTCATCCACCGTGGCCAGCACCGGCTGGATCCAATCACACAAGAAACCCAGCCGCTTGGAGACGGACTGCTCCGGCAACGACAGCTTGGGATGGCAGTCGCTTGACGAGCACGCTCGGACCATAGCCATGGCAGATCCGAGCGCGTCCGCGTCGGGCACCACATGCGTCACGACGATCGGCGCGCGCATCGCCTGGACGGCCTCAATCAGGGATTGGGGCACTTCAGCAACCGGAACACACGGGTTGGGCGATGAAAGTGAGGTCAACGGTGCGATTCAACAACGGGCTGACGAGACGCTTGGTCGGCCGGAATGGTAAACCGACGCACATTCTACAACCAACCAAGTGCCATCTACAGTCGTCCAGTCGTCAATCCCCCTTCGGTTTGTTTTTCATCCACTGGATCAGGATATCTGCGACCTCCGGCCGGGTGAACTCCTCCGGCGGACGCTGGCCTTCTTGGAGCATCTCCCGAACCTTCGTGCCCGAGAGGTGGATCTGGTCACCTTCGATCATCGGAAACGTCTTGCGGCTAACCATCCCACCGGCCCTTTTGGACCACCCCGAATGCTCGAACTTCAACGGCAGGATCTGCAGGCCGCCTTCCGGCAGCGTATCGAAGATCTCCTGGGCTGCGTAAGTGCTGTAATACTTGCCCACGCCCGCGTGATCGCGGCCGACGATGAAGTGGCTGCATCCGTAATTCTGGCGCAAGACAGCATGGAGCACAGCCTCGCGCGGCCCGGAGTATCGCATAGCGGCGGGCAACACCGAAAGCATCGTGTGGTCCGCGTGGTAGTATTTTTCGAGCAGCACGTGGTAGCATTGCATGCGCACCTCGGCTGGAATGTCACCATCCTTGGTGGCGCCCATGAGCGGGTGTATCAACAGGCCGTCGGTGACCTCCTGCGCGCATTTCGTAAGATATTCGTGGGCGCGATGGATGGGGTTCCGTGTCTGAAAGGCGACTACCGTCTTCCAGCCGCGCCGCTCGAACTCGGCTCGCGTTTGCGCCGGGGTGAGTCGATGCTCCGTGAACATCGGATCGTGTCGCGGTGTGACCACGTCGATCTTGCCAGCCAGGCAGACCTCCCCTGAATCCATCAGCGCTTTCACGCCGGGATGGGCGACATCCTCCGTGCCGAATACCGTGGTCGCTTGTTTTCGTTTGTCCTGCCGATATTTCTGGGACACCGTCAGGTAGCCCAGGAGTCGTCCCGCGTCGTCCCGAAGGGCAACCTGGTCTCCCTCCGATATCGGATCCGCAGTGGCGGCGTCAAGCGAGCAGGTGATCGGGATCGGCCAGACCGTCCCGTCGGCAAGCGTCAAGTTGTCGCACACGCTGAGATAGTCGGCCTCGCCCATGAAACCATCTAGAGGGCTCATCGCTCCGATCGCAATCATCTCCAGGTCGCATTGTTCCCATGCCGAAAGCGTAAGCGAAACCTTGGGATCGGGACTCAGCGTCGAGGCTCCCGTCCGGTCGATCAATCGGCCTCCGTGCGGAGGCATAAGTGTTTTCATTCTGATTCTCCATCCCCTTCTGGGTTAAAGCCCTTGTTGAATAATCCTTGGTATCCGCAGGATCGAGTTGTGAGCAACCACCGAATCTGCGACTAAGAGACTAGGTGCAACGCCGAGCGGCCGCAACCCCCGGAGACCCGAGCGTGAACCCTCCCCCTGCTCCCCCTGGCGATCGATCGACGCAGCCCGATGTAAGCCCCGCAGGCGTGCTATCAGACGCCTGAAGCCACCGCGACCTTGCCCTTGGCCTTGGTCTTTGCCGGCGACACGACCATGGTCATTCTCCGGCCGTCAATCGCCGGATGCCGCTCGATCTTCACTGTTTCCCCAAGCTCTACGAGGATGCCTTTGAAGATATCCACCGCTCGTTCCTTGAAGAATCGTTCTCGCCCGCGAAACAACATGGTGAACTGCACCTTATGTCCCTCTCCAAGGAATCCCTTGGCGCGGTTCATCTTGATAAGCCGATCATTGGTGTCGGTTTTCGGACGCATCCTGATTTCCTTGAGGGAAACGGTGTGGCTTTGCTGGCCCTGTTTTTGCCGCTTCTTGCGCTCGTACAGGTGCTTTCCGTAGTCGATGATCCGACAAACCGGCGGCGTCTCATTGGGCGACACCTCGACCAGGTCGAGGCCCGCCTCCCGCGCCAGGGCAAGAGCTTCATGCGTCGGGAGAATGCCGAGCTGTTCCTGGTGCTGGTTAATAACCCGGACCGGAGTCACCCGAATCCGCTCGTTAAGACGAAGTGCTTTGGCGATGGTTGGCTACCTTTCAAAAAAAACTAAGTGTGGCACCGTACTCTTTCAGAAGTGCCCGGCGGTGGGAAACCCAATTCCCCATGCCCCTTGCTTGCAATTTCCGATCGCAGCGCCTCCACCACGGCGCCCAAAGGTTTGTTGCCAATGGTTCGGCCTTCTCGATCGTTAACATTTACGGTTCTCTCGGCCGCCTCCTTCTCCCCCACGACCAGAATATAGTTGATCTTTGCGTCTCTCATCCGTTGCTTCTTCGGCCCGATCTTCTCGCCGGTCAGGTCAAGTTCGACGCGCAGCCCGGCCGACTTGAGCCCTTCATGAATCTCTCGTGCGTACGCGGCGCTCTTCTCGCTGACGGTCGCTACGCCGACCTGCACCGGCGAAAGCCACAGCGGAAAAGCGCCCGCAAAGTGCTCGATGAGAAGCCCGACAAACCGCTCCATGCTGCCGAACGGAGCGCGATGGATCATGATCGGCCGATGCGGGGCGTTGTCTGCGCCCACATAGGTGAGGTCGAAGCGCTCCGGCAAGTTGTAGTCCACCTGGACCGTCCCGAGTTGCCAACTGCGCCCGATGCAATCCTTGACGACGAAGTCGATCTTGGGGCCGTAGAAACAGGCCTCCCCGACCTCCTCGCTGAAATCGACACCGCTTTCGTTCGCCGCGATGCGAACCGCGGACTCCGCCTTGCGCCAATTCTCCTCAGAGCCGACATACTTGTCACTCGCCGAATCACGCAGGCCGACCCGCACTCGATAATCCGTCAACCCCAACGTGCTCAGCACGCGCCGAGTAAGGTCCACCGTGGTCAGCAGTTCACCCTGGAGTTGGTCAGCCGTCACGAACATGTGGGCGTCGTCCGTGGTAAACCCGCGTACCCTGGTCATGCCGCTGATCTCGCCGCTTTGCTCATAACGATACACGGTGCCGTACTCAGCCAATCGGAACGGGAGATCGCGGTAGCTGTGCGGGCGCGAGGCAAAAATCTGGATGTGGTGGGGGCAGTTCATGGGCCGCAGAAGATACCCAGGCTCCGTAGCCAATGCGGCGTACAGGGCATCGACGGTTTCGTCGAGCGACGCGCCGGAGGTAAGCCCCGCGATGTCGCCCCACGCCTCTTGAACCGCAGCCACCATGGCCGCAACCCTGGACGATCCCTCTTCGCGCTCCTCGCCCGACTGCGACTGCACGCGCTGAGCAAGCTGAAGCAGGCCCTGGATCGACTTGCCCCGGTCCGTCTCGAACATAGCTGGGTATTGCGAATCCTGGTAATAGGGATAGTGCCCGCTGGTTCGATACAGGTCGAGCTGGCCGATGTGCGGCGTCATGACCATCTGGTAGTCGAGCTTCTTCATTTCCTCCGTAAGGAAGTTCTGAAGCTCCATGCGGATAATGGTGCCCTTGGGAAGCCAAAGGACGAGGCCGCTGCCGACCTGTTCGCTGATGGTGAACAAGTCCAACGCCTTCCCGATCACCCGATGATCGCGCTTCTTGGCCTCCTCCAGCTGCTTCAAGTATTCCTTGAGCGACGAAGCCTTGTAAAACGCCGTCCCGTACACGCGCTGGAGAGGCTGATCGTTCACATCCCCACGATAGAACGACCGGCTGACCTGACGGATCTTGAACGCCTTGACGACGCGCGTTGAAGGTACGTGCGGTCCGCGACACAGATCCTCGAAGTGTTGGCCTCGCTGCTGGCCGGTCACGTAGAAACTGAGCGTCTCGCCTTCGGCCCGCTCGGCGTTGTCGATTTTGTAACGGCTGCCTTCGTCGCGAAGCTTGACCAAGGCCTCTTCACGAGAAAGCTCGTAGCGAAGGAACGGTCGATCCTCGGCGATGATCCGTGACATCTCCGACTCGATTCGAGTGAAGTCATCCGGCGTGATCGATTGAGGCAGATCGATATCGTAATAGAACCCGTCTTCGACCGGCGGGCCGTAGACCAGCTTCGTCTCGGGGAACAGCTTGCAGATCGCCTCGGCCATTACGTGCGCCGTGCTGTGGCGAAGAAGGCTGAGGCTATCGGGATCATTATCCGACGCGGTGAGGATCCGAAGTTCGCAGTCACCCGGCAACGGGCGATTGAGGTCCACGACCTGACCACTTCCGTTACGCGTGATGTGACCGGCGACGGCGGCGCGGGCCAACCCGGGACCGATCGTGGCGGCCACATCGGCGGTCGTCGAGCCCTCTGCGACCTCGAGCGTGTTCCCGTCAGGCAGGCGAACCTTCAGAAGTGCTCTCCGCGAACAGGGACTGACCACCCCGACCCAGCGGCGACCCCCGAAAGATTAGAAGCGGCTCCGTGCGCCACGACGCTTGTCAGCCCCAGTCCAGGGCCGACGCCGCCCGCATGCCGGACGAAGGTGGCTAACATGAATGGTGCGTCATGATTTCTGCAACCGTTTGCTCAAACGACATCCCACCTGGACGATTCCGGCGGCTTCCCCAACCTGGATTTCGGCAAGGGTATCACCCCTGGTTTAATATATCACATTTGGCGGGCTGGTCAAGTGTTTTTGCCCCGATCCGACCCCCGGACGCCTCCGCAGGCCACCGGTTTCATCGGTCGGGTGGCCGCTAGCCAGGATCTCGCGGGGCGCCTACGCCAAGCCGTCCTCCCCATCCCCATGCCGGCGAACAGGGCAAGAACCGACGTTTTCGACGGGAAGACGCTACGCAACGCGGAAAATGCTATTGATGAAGCCGCCAAAGATGGCTGAAAGGATCGTCGAGATCAGCACAGCCAATCGCGCGAGGAACTCCGGCGAGGTCAAAAATCCGTCAATATCCAGCATGGTGCGCCTCTGCTTCTGGAATGGGTTTCGCCTCGGAGTCATCCCCTTGTGCCAACCCGGTGCAGGTATGATACCCCACCCCGTTCGGAATCGTCAATCCCCGTCAGGTCACGCCCTCACCCGCCGCGTTTGTTTGCGATTCGCTTCCGTAGGGCAGCCAGGGAGAGCGTATTGACGACGTGCGGCTTGCCCGCCCCGCCGCGCCGCGCCGTCAGAACGCCGTAGCGCATTTGTCCCAGTCCTTCGCAGCGGTGCGCGTCTGTATTGATGGTGAGCGAGACGCCCGCCGCCAGCGCCTGCCTGACGTGCAGGTCTTTCAAGTCCAACCGCTGCCAACTGGCGTTGATTTCGAGGAACGTTCCCGTGCGCGCCGCGGCTTCGCTGATCGAGGCCATGTCCAATTCCATCGGCGCTCGACGAAGGATGAGCCGTCCGGTGGGGTGGCCGATCGCGGAAACGTAGCGGTTCTCGATCGCCGCCAGGGTCCGCTCGGTCGGGCTCAACTTGCGCGATCCACTCGACCCCATGGCTGAATGAATGCTGGCCACCACCCAATCGCATTCCGCGAGTAGGTCATCGGGATAGTCCATTTTGCCGTCGGGCAAAATGTCGCACTCGCTCCCGACCAGGATCGTGATCCCGCGCACGTTCTCGTCGGCTGCGCGAATGGCCTTGATGTGCCTGCGCATCCGTTCAACCGAAAGGCCGTTGGCAATCGTGGCGCTTTGCGAATGATCGCAAATGGCGATGTATGCGTACCCTTTCGCCCGGGCTGCTTCCGCCATCTCCACGATCGAGTTCTTCCCGTCGCTGGCCGTCGTGTGGAGGTGTAGATCGCCGCAAATATCTTCGACCGCGACCAACTCCGGTTCGTCGGCGCCGGCCTCGAATTCGCCTCGGTCCTCGCGCAGCTCGGGAGGAATCCAGGGCAAGCCGAGCTTCTCGTAGATTTGCCGTTCGGTCCGACCGGCCAGACTCTTGTCGCCATCGAACAGGCCGTATTCGTTCAAACGCCATTTCCGACGAACCGCCAACTCGCGCAGGCGCACGTTGTGCTCTTTCGAGCCGGTAAAATATTGCAACGCAGCCCCGAAGGCGTCGGCCTCGACGACGCGCAAATCCACTTGCAGCTCGTGTCCTTCCTTAAGCTCCATCGTCACCGACGCTTTGGTTCCTCCGGCTGCCAATACGCGCTGGACGCCGGCAAACTCCGTAAACTGTCGGATAACGGCCTGGCCGTCTCGGGCCTCACAAAGAATGTCCACGTCCCCGATCGTTTCCGCGCCGCGCCGCAAAGAGCCCGCAATTTCAACCCGCTTGACGCCCGAAAGCGTGCGCACCTGTTCTGCTATCGCTTCGGCGAAGGGCAAAGCTACACCCAGCGGCGTTCGACCCGCTTGCGTCTCGAGGAATGCGATGCTTTCGGCAATTTTGCTTACGCTGGTCGCGCCAAAGCCCGGCAGGCCGGCCAGTGCCCCAGATTCGATCACCTTCTTGAGGTCGTCGATCGTCGAGACCTGGAGCTGGTCATAAGCAACCGCCACCTTCTTGGGCCCCATGCCCTGGATGCCCAACAGAGCCAGCAAACCGGTGGGGAGCTTCTCTTGCAGTTGGTCCAGTACGTCGATGTGCCCGGTGTCGATGAATTGCTTGATTCGATCAGCGGCGCCCTTGCCGATGCCGGGTAAATCGGTGAGCCGTCCCTGCCCGGCCAATTCCACCAGGTCTTCAGTCGTATCCCCGAGCGTTCGAGCCGCGCGTCGGTAGGATTGGATGCGAAACCGATCTCCCCCGCTGATCTCCATGAGGTCGGCGATGCGCTCGAACGCTCGAGCCAATTCAGCGTTGATCATGTGCGGCGCTCGTAACGATCAAAATGCTAGCTTGGGTCGTAAGACGCCGATGAGCAGGGCGATCACTACCATCACAAGAAGTACAACCCACCATCGCAACTGCAACGGTTTTTTGCGGGTTCGCATGTTTACGCCGTATTCGTGCTTTGACGATCCAAGCACAGCATACGCTAACGGGCTGTAGGAGTATACGAGCAAGAGGCCCCGCAAGGCCGTCTGGCAGAAATGGCTATGGATAGGTTTTCAAGCGCACCAGCCGCCGGTGCCGGAATCAAACGTCAACGAGCGATCACCATCCGACCCACCAGCCCGCCGGAGCTTGGTGCGCTGGCTGCCACATTCACGCCCGAACCGGAAAAGCTGACCGGCTGAACCCATAGTCCCCGCCCGGATGGAGGCCCCTGGAGCTGCACATCCATGAGACGACCGAAACGTATTTCCGTGATGGTATAGACCGCATTTGCGCCGGTGCCGGTGACAGCGTTGTGGAGGAAGAACCCCACCACATTTCCGATCTGTGTTTCGATGCTGGACTGGAGCGCGACTTTCAGGCCTGGATTTCCGGTGATCTGGTAGGTCGTCGAGTTGCCATCATCGTCGTAGAACGTAAGGACCGCCGTTCCGACCTCGGCTTCGAAGTCCTCCGGCGGAACACCGTTTTCAATGTGGTCTTGCAGGGCTGGAACGCCCTGGTTGGGCGTGCCGATGTTGAGCAATCCGAAATTGCCAGGCGCCGTATCGTACGGGTAGAGCTTGATCTCACGAATACCGTCGGACCCCGTGCTTACAGTATCCGTTCCAGAGTCGAAGGTGTACTGATCTGGTCCTGATGCGAAGTCCAGATCGAACACGTTCTGCTCGATGGTGAACGGGAGCAAGCCCCCGGGGTAGGAAGAGGTGTCGAAGCCGGCCATGCGGTCATCGAAGGCGGCCGTCGCCGAGGCGCTGGCCTCGCTGATGGTCAAACCGAAGACCTGCGCGAACAGCAGGTCAATCGGACCGTTGGCGCTGTCGGCAGTGCGGCGGGTCAACACTTGCACCGCGTTGTAGTCGGAAGGTGCGCCGGAGGTCTGAACCGATGCTGTTGCCAGGCTCATGTCCAGCCAGCCAAGAGTGATTTCCCCGGCGGTAATGACCGTGGTAGACGTGCCCAAAGTGGGGTTGAGGCCTGAGAACATTATGCTCCGATCTTCGACCGTCAATTCGAGATCACTGAGCGCGGAACCCCCGTTGCCCATGCGGACTTGCATCATCGCATCGCCGGTCAGGGCGCTGGCCCCAGCCAGCGCGCCGGCGTCGGCCGATCGCTGAAGATCGCCTCGGATATTGTAGAGATACGCCACGTCAACGGTCAGAGCAGCCACACCAAGCAATACCGGAAGAGTGACCGCCACCATAACTACGGCGGCCGCTCGACGCTTGAATGAGTTTGGACGTTGGTTTTTGGGGTTATGCTTCATGAAATCCCCTCCGATAAACG
>JADFMZ010000397.1 GCA_022563615.1 Planctomycetota bacterium | reverse complement strand
GTCGTATGTCATTGATGGGAGTGACAAGCGCAGAGGCGCCCACCATGCTGGCAATCGCCAGGACTATTGCCAGAATCTGTACGCTCCATTCTCTATGTTTAGCGGCCTGCCTTGCCGCCAAATGTTTCGGTAGTCGGTGGTGCAAAGCTTGAGATTGGGTCATCGTTGAAACCGTTGAAAAGGACTATACTTGGGCGACCGCGACCATGACTTGCTTGCGTACTCTAATAAGACCTTCTGCCAAACCCGAGCCGCAGGCTTCAGCCTGCGCGAACATCGGAGTGTCGCGGGCGCTTCGAAACACATTTTGTCCGACGGGACAAATCCGTATTGCAAATGATCCAGGCACCTGAGAATATCGCGCGTCCGAAAGCCCGCACTTCAATGGATGTACGATTCTACACGGAGACTTCCGCAACCTCCCGTCGATAGAACAGCAGAATGGCCAACCCCAACACAATTACCGTCTTAAGCACTGCCAACTCCGCAACGGCCTGCAACACCCATACCAGGCTGACATTTCGGCCGTTGAGAAACGACTCCACTGCATCGTAGCGCGCAAAATCGGGTATCAACCAGTACACCATATTGTATAGCTGAGTGATTGACTGCACGAAGAACTCTTTTACGGATGAAAACATGTCTACTTTGTCTTCGGACGCAAAATCGAGCGCATCCGTGATGAACTGCCGTGTACCGGCCAACACATACACCGTGAACGACGTGAGGCAGGCGACCGGAAACGAAAACGCCGTCGCTGCGAGAACGGCTACCGCGCCGAGAAACATCAGCTTGCAGAACATGAGAATCGACAACCGCACAAGATTCCACTCGAACGATCCCACGATAAAAAGCACCTCGACCGGATTGGATCTTTTGAATTCAATCACATTGCCGAATTGGGGTTCGTCGGGAAAGGGGTTCCGATTGAAAAAACGCACGGTGAGCGTGTGGTCCGGGGCAATGGTGTCGATCGGGACACGAATCGTGTGGTACCGGCCGACTACATGGCGAGTGTCAAAACGCCGCTCCGGTGTTCCTTTGCTTCGATTCCCGAAGATCCAAGTTGAGCGAAAGACCTCGTCCGGGGGATAATAGCTGACCTCAGTTTTGTAACGCAATTGAAGAACCTGCTGGCGAGATCGGTCCACGAGCACCTGATCGAACTCAAGCAAGCGGGCGTCCAACGGGCTAACCACGCGCCAGCGGGCCTCATGCTTATGGACCAGGCGGGACTTCTCCGCCTCCGGCGCGAAATCGGGTATGGAGTCGTACAGCCCTTCCTCTCGATTGCGTTCATATTCCAACTCAGCGCCGCGCGTAAAATCAGGGAGCTTGCAGGGTCGAGCGTGCCGCGCCACCAGAACTTCCTGGTTCAACTCGGCCTCGTCGTAGCGATCGTCGATCGGCGGATGCGTATGTCGGATGTAGTGCACCATACCGTAGATCGTCAAAATGCTGCCCGTCAGGAAGACCAGGTTGAGTGTCGTGATTCCGAGCCACTTACCGAAGATATACTGCCAGCGCGGGATCGGCTTGGTGACGACAAGAAAGATCTGATGGTTGACTAGCTCGTCGGAGAGCGATCGCGCCATCAGAATAGTCAGCAGGCTCAACAGGAAACCGGTGACTATAAATCCATAAGCCATGAAACTTTGGACTGCCCCGGTCAGCGAAGCATCCCCCACGATGGAGAACGGCAAGCCGATCACAACCGCCCCGAGGAGCAAGAGGAAGACAAGGGCGATCTTCATCCGAATGCCTTCGGCGATCATCTGACGTGCGACGGCCCAGATCCGACTCACGGTTTGGACCCAGCTTTCGGTTCACCGGGCGTTTCGGCGCTGGGCGTGTTTCGGTCTTCGCCATGGCCGGCTTTCAACAACCCCTCGATCACCTCCTGGTCGCCGGTCGTGGGAAGCGGTTGTGCGTCGCGCCCCTCCGCTTTCGGCGACAACTCGGGCGTTTTCGTATTGGTTTCGGGTTCTTCCGATCCCTTCGCCAGGAGTTGCTCGACTACCTCGCGAGCCGGTTCAGGCTCGGGAGATCCCGTCGTCGACCCAACCCGCTCGACCTTATTTTCCTTGCGTGAAGAGGCGTCCACCAACGATTCGACGACCTCCTGTGCGGAAGGTTCGGCCTTTTGTTGTAGAAAATCAGGCAATGCGCCGCCGCGCCGAGCGCCGTACGTGCGGACGTTAGCGGCGTGGGCTTCATCCACGATCCGAAGAAAGTAATCTTCCAGACGTACCCGAGGGTTCGAGACACTCAGGATTTCCTTATTCTCACAGCGACGAATCACGTTGCGCACCTGCTCCAGCGTCGGATCGGCCAGGGAGGGCACGGTGATCAGCGTCACGTCCCGCTCCCGCAGCAGTTCGCGAATGTCGCCGTTGGCACGTTCCTGCCCGCCGTACAGGATCGTGACGCGGTCGCAGACATCCTCGACATCCGCCAGCATGTGGCTGGAAAGCAGGATGGTCTTGCCCTTACTCCCCAGCGCGCGAATGACATCCTTGATCTGCTTCGTGCCGATCGGATCCAGGCCGGCCGTCGGTTCATCCAGAATCAGGAATTCCGGATCGTTGATCAGCGCCTGCGCCAGGCCGATACGCCGCGCCATACCCTTGCTGTATTCTCCGATCGGGCGATTGGCTTCGTGACGCAGCCCGACCATATCCAACAAGCGATCGATCCGGTCGCGACGGATGCGTGACGGGATCCGAAACAGCCGGCCGTAATAATCCAGCGTCTCACGGGCTACGAGAAAACGATACAGGTAGGATTCTTCCGGCAGGAACCCGATGCGGGCCTTGACCGAAACGTCGGTGGGCGGCCTTCCCAACACCGAGATTCTGCCCCGTGTCGGATAAAGGAGCCCCAGGAGCATTTTGATCGTCGTCGTCTTGCCGGACCCGTTGGGGCCCAGCAGCCCGAACACCTCCCCTGCACGAATCTGAAGGTTCAGATCCTGGACCGCCTCGACGCGGGGCCGGCGCCAGAAATCCTTGAAGGTCTTGCACAGGCCCACAGTCTCGACGACGGGCTGCGTCGGCTCAGACATTGCGTGGGCTCCACACTAGATCATTTCCCGTTCTTGCGTTCCGAGCCGCAGGCTTCAGCCTGCGCGACTCTGCGCAGGGTGCCCCACCTCCATTGGAAGTGCGTGAGGCGCTGATTATGGGATTAGGTTCTGACCGCATTTCAT
>JADFMZ010000396.1 GCA_022563615.1 Planctomycetota bacterium | reverse complement strand
GAGCTTCCTGCCGCTGGGCTGGCCTGATACCCCCCATGACGGCGGGTTCATCGAGAGTGGCCTGGCGTGCACCAGCGGACCGAATGTGGGCGATACCTGCACGAATTCCGTGGATCACTGCGGCGCGGTGGGTCTGTGCGACTGCCGCAATCCTGACTTCATCATGTGCGGATTCGACGTGCCGATTTGCGCCGTAGCCCACGATACGTTGAACTACAGGTACGGTTGTATTGTCTTTGACGATGTCGGGCTGATCAAATACGAGGGCGAGTACTACGCGGGCACGCTCATCCTGGAGGTGTCTGAGAACGCCTGCGGTACGTTCACGTTTGCGATGGATTCCGATCCGGTATACAACTTCATTACGAGCCCGCCGCCTGAAGTGAGAATTCACCCGGATACGGAAAGCCTGGTGATCGAGGTAGAGTGCAAACCGTGTATATCCAGCGACCCGCCCAATTGCGCCATCGATGCACGATACCCGCACGAGCCGGATGACCGCTCGGCCCGACTCGGCTGGAACGCGGTTGATTTCACCTTCACGCCCGTTCCCAAGGGCGGGATCGAGAGCATTCGGTGTGGCGATTTTTCCTTTCGGTTTGTAGGCGGAAATGCTTTTGACTTGAACTGCACGAGCGTCACGGCGGTCGACGCAGACACGATCCATATGGAGCTCAATAGGGTTATTCCACTCTGGCGGTGGACGTGCATCCAGTACAATCCGGGCCAGGCCGGGTGCAACGAGACCTGTCTCATGCCGTTCCCGGCAGATGTGAACTCCGATCGCATCTTAAACGGAACGGATGTGCTTGACTTGATTGACAGCTTCACTGGGGAGGCGCTGGAGATGTGGCAGTGCGACATCGACCGCGACGGGCAGTGTCTCTTGAGCGACCTGACGGCTGAGATTGACCTACTCACCGGTGTTGGGGCGTTTCAGATATGGATTCCTTTTAAGCCGCATCAGCCCAAAGCGTGCCCGACGATGCCGTAAAGCCGACGTACCATTGGCGGCGTGTCCACCTGTAGGCCGCCCGCAAGGGTGGACGCTTCCATTCTTCAACGAGCTGCGCCAGGTACAGCGCCGCGGTCTCGGTGCTCGCGAGCATTCCCCGCTGTCTACGCTACGGACTCGAATGATGGACCGCACGGATGGCGGGCGGCGGCGAGGCTGCAACGGTCAAGCGGGATGTTGCCGCCTCGTCCAGTTTGTCGAGTAGATACTGCTTGGTGAGATTCGGGCGCAGCACGATGGGATGATCCGGCTGACCGGCTGGGTAGATGAGATTGAGCGGGACGCCGGCCCGATCGTGCCGTTGCAGCACGGAAAAAATATGCTCGTCCCCGGTGGTGAAATCACCCTGAAACGCTGCCACGTTCAGAGATTTGATCTTTCCGACCACTTCCGGCGTGTTGACGGCCACCTTCTTATTAGCCTTGCAGATCGTGCAATAGGCGGAGGTAAAATCTACGAACGCCATCCGCCCGGAACGCACCACCTCTTCGACCGCCTGCGGCGACCAGGGCCGGAACTCGACTTTGACACCGCCGGTCAGTGCCGGGTAGGCCCACCCATAGGTGAGTAGCGCGGCCCCGATCGTAAGGGCGGCTGCGCTTCCGCGATATCGCCACCGCTGCGCGAGCGACATGGTCATGTCGATCTTGCCCAGAACCCAACAGGCCATGCCCACCACAACCAGAAAGCCCAGCGTCAGTTCCAACCCCACTGTTCCAAGATGGATCACCAGTGGGTGAAGCAGCCAGATGACCATCATCAGCAGTAGAAACCCCATGATCCGCTCGAAGGTGATCATCCACTGGCCTGGCTTGGGCAGGAAGCTCAACCAGTTTGGATTGGCGCCGAGCAGCACGTAGGGGCTGGCCATCCCGAGACCGGCAAAGAGAAAGGCGAAGACGGCGATGTGCGGCGGCTGCTGAGTCGCCCAGCCGAACGCACCGGCCAGCAACGGACCCGTGCACGCAAACCCCAGCACCGGCGCCAGTGCTCCTTTGCCGAAGGAAGAAACGAGGCCTTCTTTCTGAATGCTTTGCTCGAGTTTGGTGGCAGCCGTTGGCACCTGCAATGTGTAGACGCCCAACATGCTCAGCGCCAGGGCCGTTACCACAGCGCCCAATCCGATGACGGCCGCAGGATATTGCAGCACGTTCTTGCCGGCGGCGGCGATGAATCCGAGGATGACGAAGAACACAACCACGCCGGCCCCAAACGTCAGCCCGATCGCCAGCGTGCGCCGTCGCGACTCGTGAGCCTGTTGGACAAACCCGAGAACTTTGATGGATAGCAGTGGCAGGACGCACGGCGTCGCGTTGATGAACAATCCATAGATGAAACACGCGAAGAGCAGGCCCACGATCCCGTACTTTTGCAAGGATGCCTCGATTCCTTCACCACCGACGGGTGCGGGAAGCGTGACACCTGCGCCTCGGATCGTTTCGCCGGATCCCCGGCCCGTCAACGAGAACGCGACGGCCTCGACCGGCAGACATTTCCCATCCTCGTCGCAAGGTTGAAAGACCAACACGCCGCCCAGGTCGAACGGCGGCTCGGCGTCGCCATCAACCTCGCCGGACACCTGTACCGTAAACCGCCCCGCGTAGTGACTGACACGGCCCCGCGATCCCAGTTCGCGCACCTGCGGGGAGGAAAACTCTTGGTCATCCAGGAAAATGCCCTCCACGCGGTAGGGAAAAAGGTCGGCGCCAGCGAGATTGTTCGACGCAGCCTCGCGCGATGGAAGGACGTAACCCTTTGCGACCTCGACAGCCACCACAAGGTTGAACTTGCGACCCGGCGATAGTTCTTTGGGCTCGGTCCAGGAACGAATGGTCACATATTGGCTTTTGTCGTGCGGCAAGGCCTGATAGGCGCGACGAAAGAGTTCCGCGTTGGCCGGCTTCGACGTGGCGCCCGATGGCTGGACCGGCAGCTCAAGACGAACCTCCACCGTTTCACGAACGCAAATCTTGGCGCAAATCAGATATTGCACATCGGCTGACAGCGTTACGCTCTGGTCTGGGATAGATTCCGGCGGTGTGATTCGAATCAGAAGGCTCGGCTCCCCTTCGTGCACGTTGGTCACAATGTCGCCGGGTGAATAATGACGCTTGGGCACCGGGTAGCGCGGCTCACCGGCTGAAAACCCTGAGGGAAGTTCCCACGAGAGCCGTGGCGGCATCCCCCGGTCTCC
>JADFMZ010000395.1 GCA_022563615.1 Planctomycetota bacterium | reverse complement strand
GCGCTGAAGCGCGGGCCCAAAAGGTACAGCGCGCGTCGAGTCGGCGGACTCTGACAATGGTGGAGAGAATCAACGAGAGTAACCGCCGCAACCGGGCGGTGATGTCCGCCACGGGTACCGACGATCACCGGCCGACGTTGGCCAACACGGTGCTCACCCGGACCGGTTTCGAGGGCCTATCGACCGCCTCTCGAAGCCGCTTCGACGCGGTCCCGATGCCCGACCACACCGCGCTGGAAGACTTGATCGACAATGAATCGGAGGTTTACCCGGTCGGTGAGGATGAAGCCGACGATTTGACGGACCTGTTGCCGGACAATGACGTGCCAACGAACTGCACGCCGGACGGTCTGGACCTGTTCGATGACTGACGACGGAATCAATGAGCTGGTAGGGGGCAATGAGGAAAGGATTCTTATGGAGGCATGGATGCTCCCCAACGAAGGCGACCTGACCGATGCACAGCGCGGTCAGGCGATGGCCAACTTCTCGCGCTACTTGAGAGCGAGCGAGATCACGCCCCAGCAGGTCGCAAGGCAGCTCGGCCATCCGCGCGGAACGACGATCAACGAGCTGATGCAGGGCAAGTACCGGGCGGGTTCGGACCGCCACGTCCGCAAGCTGAATCGGTGGCTTGAACAGCACGCTCGCCAACGGGCGGCTTGTCTGACCAAGAAATACGTCTCAATCAAGGTGGCCAAAGAAATCGAGATAGTCGCCAGGCTCGTACGTGACGATCAGGTGATGGGTCTGATTATCGGGGCGAGCGGCATCGGCAAGACCCACTGCGCCTTAGCACTTCACGACAAGTACGTGGGGAGCATCTACATCCGAGTGCAGGACGGCTTCCACACCGCACGCGGGATCACGCTGGCCCTCAATGACGCGGTGGGTTACACGGAGTGGGTGCCGGGCGGTACGCGGCTGGGTCGTGCGATCGCGGCCCTGTCGGGCTCGGGCCGGTTCATCATCATTGACGAGGCCCACAAGCTACAGGATCGCGCTTTGGAAGTGCTGCGCGACGTGCATGACACGTGCGGGGTTCCGATCCTGCTGCTGGCCACGCAAGAGCTTCTGGACCGTCTGGAACAGAATGCCAAATCGGACAAGGGGCAGCTCTACAGCCGCTTCGCGGTCTGGCATCACCTGACCGAGGACTACGACCTGTTCAACGGGGGCAAGGCCCGCTTCTCAGCGGCCGAAATCAAAGAGTTGTATAACGAGCCCCACATCCGGCTTTCGCCCGATGCGGTTCGATACCTACAAGACGTTGCCAACGACCTTGGCCGAGGATCGTTACGCCGATGTGAGCACCTACTCCGAAACGCAGCCCGTCATGCTCGAAAACTGGCGGGCTTGGACTCCGCAAAGACCGTGACAGTCACGGCCCAGAACCTGGAGTCGGTTGAAAGCCGGCTGCGGAGGGTACGAGTAGAACACGATCGCGTGACGCATCGTCGGCGGGTCGCTGCCAACGCCACGGGCTGAAACCCGTGCGCAAAACCTTGTTCGCCTGAACGGATCGCAACGGAGGGGGCGGCCCGGACAGGCAATCCCCGTCTCATACCCCCAGTGCCAAACCCGCATTACCAGTGCCAAACCCGCGCGTTCCTTAGAATGTCGGTCGAATAAACCTTGACAGAACCCAAGAAACCATGTTATATGTTTATCGTAAAGCAAGCGCTTGTTAGGGTAGGCCGATAACGTGACGGACGCGACCATCCAACGAAAAGACGAAGTCCTGGCAGCGGCGCAGATGTTGTTCGCCGAGCGCGGATACCAGGGCACGAGCGTGCGGGACATCGCCGACTCGCTGAAGATCAAGGGCGGCAGCCTCTACGCCCATATCGAATCCAAAGAGGATCTGCTCTGGAATATCCTCATAGCTGCGGCGGACCGATTCTTCGGGGCTATTGGGCCTATTGTCGAGTCGGATCTTGTGCCCATTGAAAAGCTCAAACGCGCCATCGCCGCCCATGTAGAGGTCATCACCGGCAGCGCGGCTTCCGCGGGTATCTATACGACCGAGTGGCGGCACCTGTCCGAGCCCCGTCGCAGCGACTTCGCCGCGCGGCGTGATGAGTACGAGCGGACGTTTCGCAGCCTGGTGCACGACTGCATCCGCGAGGGCAGCTTCGCCGACGTGGACGAGAAGTTCGCCACGCTGCTGATTCTCTCGTCGATCAACTGGATCTATCAATGGTATCGACCCGACGGGCCCATGACGCCCGACGAGATCGCCCGAAAACTGACGGAGATGTTCTTCAAGGGGCTTCGCCGCGCGGGAGCGTAGGCATGAGCAACGTTAGCGAATATCCTGAGCCGCGTGCTTTAGCCCGCGCGAACGTTAAGTGACAAAAAGTGGTACCCAGTCCGTGAGATCGCGCAGGCCTTTCCCTTTTTGCAAAATGCCTGCTGCTCGGGACCGTGTTGGGAGAATAACATTATGGTCGAAAACCTCGAGCACGACACCGGCGGGCTAACCCCGGCTGAGTACGAAGAAAGACTCGCCACGTTTGAGGCGCGCATCAACCGGGGAGAGAAGATTGAGCCCGCCGACTGGATGCCTCAGCAGTACCGCGCCCAACTCATCCGGCTCATTCACGTGCATGCCAACAGCGAAATATGCGGGGCGTTGCCCGAGGGCAAATGGATCCCGCACGCTCCGACCTTCAAACGAAAGATGGCTCTTTGTGCAAAGGTTCAGGACGAGGTGGGCCACGGGCAACTGCTGTACCGCGCGGCTGAAACGCTCGGGGCCAGTCGCGAGCAGATGATTGAAGATCTGATCTCCGGCAAGGCCAAGTTCTCCAACGTCTTCCACTATCCAGCCGAGACCTGGGCGGACGTGGCCATCATCGCCTGGCTGATCGACGCCGCCGCCATCATCAACCAGGTCATGATGGCTGAGGGATCGTATGGCCCCTACGCGCGGGCCCTGAAGCGCATCTGCTACGAAGAGGCCTTCCACATGAAGCACGGGTACGAGATGTGCTGCGTGCTGGCGTCGGGGACGAAGGTGCAGCGAGACATGCTGCAAGACGCGCTGAACCGCTGGTGGAAGCCGATCATGATGTTCCACGGTCCCTCGGACAAACTCTCCACGCACACGGGCATCCTGATCCGGTGGAAGATCAAGCTCAAGACCAACGACCAGCAGCGACAGCAGTTCCTCAAACAGTTCGTTCCCAAGATGCTCGATCTGGGCCTGACGATCCCGGACAAGAGC
>JADFMZ010000394.1 GCA_022563615.1 Planctomycetota bacterium | reverse complement strand
CATTCGGCGGGCTCCGACGCTACTCCATGGATGAATCATCAGAGCCGCGCCCGTCAGGAAGCGGTCCGGTCTGCCGTGCGAAAGACCGCTCCCTCACGGTCGCGGCTCGGTTTGTGTTGACCCTTTTTAGACACCCTCCAACGCCGGACCGGCCCGGTGGACACGCTCGCCCGCAGGCGAGCGTGTCCACCTTCGGAGGAAAGGCGGATATACCACCCGGCCGTCTTTTGGGTGGGAGGGAGTCCCACCGCGTATTTCATGGGTCCGGCGAGACCGGTACACTCCGTAGCCTCAAGTCCTAAAACAAGATTCCAGCCGCGCGCGCCCGCCAAATCTCAAAAAAAGTCATAATTTTTCGGAACCACGAGGCATGCGGCTTGCCTGCTCCCCTCCGTCGTGGCGGATCCGGCCTCAGAACAAGCGGATCATGGCGACTTGTGGTTGGGCAGATGGATCGGAATAGGTGCAGAAACCCCCCTATCACGCCAGAAAGGTCAAGTCCCGGAGTAAATAAGGCGTGAATGGATTTTATTGTTCTTGCAACAGATAAGGTTGTTAAGAGTATCCTGGTGTTCATATGGCGACGGGGAGGGGGCAGCAAGCGATGGTCGGGTGTGAACGGGAGAGCGACCTCGTGTCGCGGGCAGTCGCCGATGATCCGGTAGCGCTCAAGACGCTCCTGACTGTCGTTCACGCCCCCCTATGCCGCTACATTTCGTTGAGAATCCCCCTCGATTTGGGTCGGGTTGTCGATGCCGAAGACATCGTCCAGGAAGCCCATATTGAGGTGTTTCGACGGATTCACCATTTCGAGGCGCGAGGCCCCGGATCCTTCCATCGCTGGGTTGCAGTGATCGCGCTCAACCGCCTGCGTAATGCCCTTAGCCGCCATCGGGCGGCCAAACGCGGTGGAGGACGTTTCGGTTGTGGATGGGGCAAGGCGAAACATTGAGGATTCGAGCGTCGTGTTTCTTGACACGCTGGTGGGCACAGGCCACACGCCGAGTCGGTCGGTCGCCCGCGGAGAGGCGGTTCAGGCGGTTGAGACGGCGATGGCGGATTTGCCGGAGCCCTATCGGAAAGCCTTGCGGCTCGTCCACATCGAGGGGCGTAGTCTCGCCTATGCGGCGCAGCAGATGGGCCGCACGGAACGGTCAATCCAGGGGCTGTGCCGCCGTGGCCTCAAACTCATGCAGCAGTGCATGGCTGGTGCATCCAATTTTTTCAGTTCCACTGGGTAAAAGATTTTTCCAGATTTCGCGAGCGCGCCGTGCCCGGTTGCTGTTTGTAGGGATAGGGGCAACGGCCATGGACTTGGTGGGCATGAATAAGTTGAGGAATAGGCTAGCGGGTGTGCCGGCGGACCAGGGCAAGTTTTTCGGCGGACGTGACGGCGATGAGCGGATCAGCCAACTGCTCGAAGATGTCATCCGCCGCCGCAGTTCCGGGGAAGAGGTGGGCGACCAGCAGATTGTCGACGCTCACCGGCATCTTCTTCCTGAACTGGCCCAGAAGCTGTCCGCGCTGCATCGGGTGGAACTGGCTGAGCGACAGTCCAGGCAATCCGACACGGCCACGAAGGACTGCACTAAAGACGATCACGTTTCCGGCTCGCGCTGGCTTTCGGACGGGCTCCCCGGCTACGAGGTTCTGCATGAAGATCATCGCGGCGGTCAGGGGGTCGTGTACCGGGCCACGCAAGCGCGGACGCACCGGGACGTAGCCATCAAGCTGATTCGGGAAGGCCCGTTCCATGGGCCGGCAGATCGCGCTCGATTCGAGCGTGAGGTTCGAATCTTAGGTCGGCTCCGACATCCGAACATCGTCACGATTCATGACAGCGGCACCGTGGCGGGTTGTCATTATTTCGTCATGGACTACATCGAGGGGCATCCGTTGGACACCTACTTGTCCTCTCGATCACTATCCGTCAAGCAGATACTGCGGCTGTTCTGGAAAATCTGCGACGCGGTCAACGCCGCGCATCTTCACGGCATTACTCATCGCGATCTTAAGCCCAGCAACATTCGAATCGACAAGCAAGGGGAGCCCCATATTCTCGATTTTGGATTGGCCAAGGTCGCGTCGGAAGAGATGGGTGATGCCAGCCAGTGGCGGAACGTAACGATGACGGGGCAGTTCGTCGGCTCGGTCCCCTGGGCCAGCCCCGAGCAGGCCGACGGACCGACCGATCGGATCGATCTGCGCACGGATGTCTATTCGTTGGGCGTTCTCCTGTTTCACATGCTGACCGGACGGTTCCCCTATCCCATCGTCGGCCCCATGCGTGAGGTCTTGATGCACATTTTGGAGACCGAGCCGGTCAGGCCCAGCACATTGCGGAAGGGATTAGATGAAGACGTCGAAACGATCGTGCTCAAGTGTTTGGCCAAAGAACCCGACCGCCGATACCAAAGCGCCGCCGCCCTGGCGGAAGACGTCGATCGATATCTGACCCAGCAACCGATTCAGGCCCGGTCGCCGAGCACGATCTATCAGATCCGGAAACTGGTCGCTCGGAACAAGCTGCCCTTTGCGTTTGTGGCAACATTGTTCATTTTGGTTTCGGGTTTTGCGATCTGGATGAGTGTGCTATACGCCCGAACCGCGGCTGAGCGGAACCGCGCCACCGCCGCCGAACAGACGGCGGAGCAGAGGCGGGCGGAGGCTGAACAATCCGCGGAACTGGCACAAGCAGTCAATGAATTCCTGATCAACGACATGCTGGCCTCCGCCGTGCCGGAGATCGCGCAGGGGCGAAAAATCACCGTTGAGGAAGTGCTCGAAAACGCCGCGCTGCGCATCGACGAGGCATTTCGCAACCAACCGGTTTTCGAGGCTTCGGTGCGCGCAACGATCGGACGGACCTACTCGAGCCTTGGTCTATTTAAGGATGCCGAGGAGCACCTTCGCAAAGCCGAGAAGATCCAGGTTCAGGACTTGGGCGACAACCACGTCGACACGCTTCGGACGCGGATTGCGCTCATTAAGGTGCTGAAGGAACTGAATGCACTGGACGAGGCTGAAGCGCTTGCTGAGCCGACTTTGCAGCTTTGTCGCCGTGTTCTCGGTGAGGATGACGTAGACACGCTGGAAGCGGCGTTCCAATATGCCAGCGTGCTCTGGCGTTGCGGCCGGACCGACGAGTCCATCGCATTGCATGAACGGACGCTGTCGGCTCGACGCCGCGTTCTGGGCGAGGAACATCCGAGGACCTACGGGGCGATGTCCCATCTC
>JADFMZ010000393.1 GCA_022563615.1 Planctomycetota bacterium | reverse complement strand
CAGCCATCATGAAGGCATGCCGATCTCGCTCTTGGAGGCGCTGGCACACGGCTTGCCAATCATCGCCACGACCGTCGGCGCGGTTCCCGAAGTCATCACGCCAAACCAGGAGGGGCTGCTTGTTCCGCCCCACAATCCCGACCTGCTCGCGGCTGCCATGGGCGACCTGGCCGGCGACCCCGATCGGCGGGCTCGGATGTCTGTGGCTGCGAGATGCTCCGCTGAGCGGAGATTCGGTCTGGGCCGGCTCAGGGACGACCTCGTGCGTTTGTACGATGCCGTTTGCCGGGAACCCGTAGCGAGTCCGATCGAGGCACGAACAGCCCTTCACGCCTTGTAATCGCGGTCAGCGTGTACTGAGCGGCCTACCTCCGGGTCGCGTTCACGAATCCGTTGACCGTGCTTTGCACAGCCCAGACGCCAGCCCGCCGCTTCCTAGAGCAAGCTCTATTTTTGTGTAGCGGTCCGAGACCTGTTTTTTCCGGGAGATTTGCCCGTAATGGCGATACACAATAAATGGAACCGCTATAATCTATGGATGGTCAGGTTCTTGTCACCGCCATGACAATTCCGTAGAATCGACCGTAGCCATCATGCCGACGCGAAAAAAGATCACGATCAGCACGCTTCGAGCTCGCAAGCGCGAGGGACAAAAGATCTCCATGCTTACGTGCTACGACTACGCAACAGCCCGGCTGATGGACGAGGCAGAGATCGACTCGTTGCTGGTCGGCGACACCTACGCCGAGGTTTGCCTGGGCCACCCCACAACGCTGCCAGCCAAGTTGGACCATCTGGTCACTCTGGCGGAAGCGGTTCGGCGCGGCGCGCCGCGCTGCTACCTGGTGGGAGACATGCCCTACCTGACGTTTCAGGTGTGCCCGGAAGAGGCGATTCGCAATGCCGGAAAGTTCATGGCTGACGCCGGTTGCGATTGCGTCAAAGTCGAGGTGGATCGTCGGCTCGTGCGAACGGTCGAAGCCATGGCAACCGCTTCGATTCCGGTGATGGCCCATTTGGGGCTCCGCCCGCAATCGGTCCAGAGTTTGGGTGGGTACAAGATCCAGGGCAAGCTGGCCGCCGATGCCTTGCGTCTCATCGAAGACGCCAAGATGATGGAGCAAGCCGGGGCCATAGCACTACTGCTGGAGGCTGTGCCCGCCGAAGTGGCCGCCGTTATCACCGAATCGACCGAGCTGCCGGTGATCGGGATCGTCTCCGGACCCTCCTGCGACGGGCAAGTGGTTGTATTCCACGACATGATCGGTTATGGTGGCGGTCATCCTCCTCGGTCGGTGAAACCCTACGCACGCCTACATGACGTGCTTGTGGATGCGTTTCGCACTTATGCCCGAGAGGTTTCAGAGGGGATGTTCCCCACAACGGAAAACAGTGTAGCGATGGACCCGCAGCAGCTTTCGCAATTACGCGCGGCGTTGGACGCCTCAAGCGGCGCTGGTTCCAGTGGTCAGCGCCGGGCGATGGAATCCGTGCCGCGGGCTTGAACCCGGCTGAATTGCTCCGGCGCGGCGATCGGCGTTCCAGGGATGCCCATCGCTTGCATCTTGACATTTGCTCACTCGCCGATAGCGTGGCTGGCGCTTGGGATCGGAGAAGCACCTATGCTGATACGGATGACGTTGGCCCGCATCGTCATCGTGGACTCCGAGGACGAGAAAATGTCGATGATTGTCCTGCGTGAGCTTGACGGCGAGCGAGCTTTTCCCATCCTTATCGGTGTGCACGAAGCCTATGCCATCGATCGACGGACAAAGGGGATCGTCGTCCAGCGACCTCTCACCCATGATCTCATCGATCATCTCATTGAGCAGTTGAACGGCCAGGTGGAACAGATCATCATCAGCGAATTGCGAGACTCCACGTTTTTTGCCAAGCTGGTCTTACGGCATAATGGTGAACTGGTAGAAGTGGATTCGCGGCCGTCCGACGCCATTGCCATCGGTGCGGGTCGCGAGGTTCCGATTCTGGTGGACGAATCCGTGTTACAGGAAGTTTGCTAACTCCGTCTGGTCGGCGCATCCTGATGAAGGTGGAACAAGACACCCCGGTATCACGCCCGTTGGTGGCGCAGGCCAAGCGGCGCGAAGCTCCAAGAGCGTCCGCCGACTGGACCGGATCGCCAGCGGCTCGGGCGGCGCTGGATCTCCTGAACAACGGCGCACCGCGCCTGGTAGCCCGTGCCCCATGCCGGCTGGATGTGATTGGGGGACTCTCCGACTATGCCGGCGCATCCGTATTGTTCACTCCCCTTGAAGGACACGACTGCGTAGCTGTCCAGCTCCGCAACGACGGACAACTTTCGATCGTCTCTTCGGAACGCGACAGCAAGACGCCGACGATTATTGCGCTGAGCGATCTGGGCGAAGGCGGGCATCCGATTTCGGCGGAACGAGCTGGAGATCTACTCTCGGGCGATCAGGATCGCACGGTGCGCTGCGTCGTCGGTGTTGTCGTGGAGATGTTGCGGGCGGGAATGATGCCCGACCTGGGCGACGGTCTTTCCATTGCCGTCGCCGCGTCGCCGGATTCCGGACCGACCACGCGCGAACAGGACGCCTCCGTTGCAGCCGCTACGCTGGTGTCGACCGCTGCCGCATTAGATATTTCGCTAGATCCGTTGGCCTCGGCAGGCGTCTGCCAAACGGTTCAAAACCAATGGCTCGATTCCCCCGTGGGAATCTCCGAAGCACTGTGTGCGTTGCTCGGTGAGCCAGGCACGCTTAGCAATATGCGGTGTGCGCCTCTTTCACAAACCGATTCCCTGCATTTGCCGGACTCTACGGCCCTGATCGCGATGGACTGCGGAGTGATACACCCGGATGCGGCGCAGAAGTACAAGCTGGTGCGCACGGCAGCGTTCATGGGACGGTCGTTGATCGATCGGATTGTTCGGCACGATCAACTCAAAGAGGTGGCCTGGAAGGGGCATCTTTCCGACGTCACGATCGATGACTATGTAGGAAAGTTTCGCGACCGTATTCCGACCAAGATGAAGGGTGGGGAGTTCTTAAAGCGCTTCGGCGATACGGATGACGCCCTTACGCGAATCGACCCCAACGTCCTGTACAAAATCCGTTCCCGCACGGAACATCACATCTATGAGCATTGGCGCGCCCAACAGTTCTTTGAGTTCTTGCGCCGCGCGGTCCACGACGGCGACGACGGAGCCCTGACGGAAGCGGGCGAGTTGATGTACGCCTCGCATTGGAGCTACGGACAGC
>JADFMZ010000068.1 GCA_022563615.1 Planctomycetota bacterium | reverse complement strand
CATCGCAATTCGCCCCGACCAATTTATGCCCTATGCCCGCAACGCCGTGGACCTACATAGATACGG
Organism: Planctomycetota bacterium; assembly: GCA_022563615.1. Taxonomy (GTDB): domain Bacteria; phylum Planctomycetota; class Phycisphaerae; order UBA1845; family UBA1845; genus JADFMZ01. Next base: position 11,200 of record JADFMZ010000068.1, on the reverse strand, counting down.
ACGGCACCCACAAACCTTCGAAGCACTAAGCAAAGCAGCATCCCTTGAGCCCCTGAAGCCTATCGACATAGAGAAACTCAGCAGCGAACGGCAACGCGTAGTCGAGACCGTAAGCCGCATGTCCCGAGCCGCCAATTTTCGAGAACAAGTCCTAAACGGGTATGGGCACCGTTGTGCTGTTACCCGAATGCAGCTCCGGCTCGTGGATGCTGCCCATATTCTTCCTGTGGCTGTCCCAGGCAGCGCCGACCACATCATCAACGGCCCCGCTCTTTCGCCCACGTATCACCGCGCCTTCGACAACGGGCTTATCTACCTCACGGAAAGCCACGCGATGCGAATCAATCCGGAAAAGGAGGCCAAGCTCGCGACTCTCAATCTCGAAGATGGGATAGAAGCATTCAAGAAATCTCTTGGGAAGATTCATCTCCCGGCCGACCGACGACAATGGCCAGACCCCCGGTTCATTAGAAAGGCAAATAGATTCCGCCGAATCTCGGCTGCATAGCCTTATCAGCCATATAACCCTTCGACCGGTTATCCAATACGCCGACCGGCCTCATCGGCGGCGAACAGGTGGACGCGCGCGATCTCGATGGAAAGCTCAACGCGCTTGCCCGGCGCTGCCCGAGTCGATGGCGGGATTCGTGCGATGAGGGAATCGCCGCCCGGCAGCGTCAGGTGCACGTCCATCGTATCTCCGAGCGGCTCGACCAGTTGGATGGAAGCATTCCCGATCGGCGCCAGCGTTCGTGAAGGATCGTTGCTCGAATCGAGCGCGGCGGCACTGCCGTCGAAATCCAGTCTAAGGTGCTCCGGTCGGATGCCGAGCACGACGGCGGGGCCCGCTTGGGATCCAATGGAATCAGCCAGCCTTTGCGGCAGGGTCAAGCGAGCGGCAGGTCCGACAAACCGCAACCCGGTGTCATCGGCCTGGATCTGACCGGTCAGGAAGTTCATCGGCGGCGTGCCGATAAAGCCGGCCACAAAGCGGTTGGCGGGCCGGTCATACACCTCCAACGGGGGGCCGCACTGCTGCAATACGCCTCGGCGAATGACCGCGATGCGGTCGCCGATGGTCATGGCTTCCGCCTGGTCGTGGGTAACGTAAATCATCGTGGTTTGCAGATCGCGCTGAAGGCCTTTGATTTCGACGCGCATGCGCGTGCGCAGCCTGGCGTCCAGGTTGGACAGGGGCTCATCGAGCAGAAAGACCTGCGGGGTTCGCACGACGGCCCGACCGAGTGCCACACGCTGACATTCTCCTCCCGAAAGCGCCGCGGGTCTGCGTTTCAAAAGAGACTCAAGACCCAGCCGCCGAGCGGTCTCGTCCACCTTGCGCCGGATTTCGCGTCGAGGGACGCCGCGCATTTTCAACCCAAAGGCCATGTTCTTGTAGACCGTCATATGGGGATACAAGGCGTAGTTCTGGAACACCATGGCGATGTCGCGATCTTTGGGGGCCACGTCGTTGACCACGCGGCCGCCGATGAGGATGGTCCCGGCGGTCGGCTCGTCCAGCCCGGCGATCAGCCGCAGCGTCGTGGTTTTTCCGCAGCCGGACGGGCCGACCAGGACGAGCAGTTCCCGGTCCGCCACTTCGAGGTTCAGATCGTCCACCACCCGGGTCGATCCGTCCCGAGTGCGAAAGGCTTTGGTAACGTGTTCCAGCGCAACGCCGGCCATAGGTCTCTCTTCGATCCCAAAGCAAAGAGAATCTTTGCCCTACCCTGAACGGGCTACGAGCATCCTTCCAAGGTCGTTACGGGCGTCTCTGTTGTACCGAATGGCCCCGCAGGGTTCAACTTGGATGCCATCGGGAATCGCCAACTTTCGGCGACCCGTGCATCTGCACTTGCGCGCCTGTTTGACCGATAACCTATTCACACACTCGACCGGCCTGAACCCCATGCGAATCCCAACCTACGGTCAAGACAGTCCCGAGCCGCGGGCTTCAGCCCGCGCGATGCCACCCGATCTGCAAAACCCCGGTTCAGCCCGCGCGATGCAGCCTGATCGGCCCAGCCCCGCTCCGCGCGCCGTGATCTGGACGGTCGTGCTGGCCGCCCTGGTCAGCAATGCCTTCTGCATGGCTGGCTCCCACCTGTGGGTCTTTCCCGACTCGATCGATTATATCCGACTTGCCGGTGGACTGGCTGACCGATTCGACCTGCATCAAGAGCTATTCCTGATTCGACCGCCCGGCTACCCCGCGATGCTTGCGGTGATCTTCCTGGTGTTCGGATCCTGGAGTCCGGCTGCGATCCTCGTGCTTCAACACGGCATGGCCATCGCCGCCGCCGGGTTGACGGCCCTGATCGCCTGGCAATTGACTCGGCGCAAGAGCGTCTCGCTCGTGGCGGGGTTGATGTGCGCCGGCAGCCTGCAAGTGTTGGCCTATGCCAACCTCGTACTGACCGAGACTCCCTATATGGTCACGTTGCTGGCCTGTGTTTACTTCCTGGTTCGCTATCACCACGAGGGGAATCTCAAGATCCTGGCACTTGCATCGCTGATGGCGGGTCTGAGCTATCTGCTTCGACCGGTTGGATTGCACTTGCTGTTTGCGTGTTCGGTGGCGGCCTTGTTCGCCGTCTTTCGCGGTCGATCCTCCTTCGGCATCAACCAGGCGAATCACGTGACCGGCCGCCGTAGCCCTGGATCCATTCGACGGCGCTTGGCAGTCGGTTTGGCGGCGGCCGTCGCGCCGGCCGTTGTTGTGGTCGCTCCCTTTACCATTACGAATTCATGGATCAACGGCGGCGCCGAGTCGGCGCGTTGTCTGGACTATGTTCTGTACTTGCGGGCGGTCACCTTTGACAAGCTCGATTCCACGACCAACGATGCACTGGCTGACATCCAACGCGTTGTCGAGCAAGCGAAAGAGGCGGGCCGACTGCCGGTCCACGCCGACTACCGCGACCGGGGAACGGTAATCCAGGCCTATCGAACGATGCGCGGCGCCTCCTTCGTCGAGTCCAGCGCCGTCATGGGCCGGGCCGCACGGGACTTGATGCTGGAATATCCCGGGCCGATCCTCCTGGGAACGGTCAAATACGCAGCCTGGATGCTTCTTTCACCCGATCCCGTCTATCGATTTCAACCCGGCGGAGCGCCCGGAAAGGGTGGCAAGCGGGATCTTTCGGCGGACATTTACGGCATTGCGACCTACGAAAGCGGTCCCGGTTCGTGGGAACATGTCTTACGAAACTACCGTCGAACCTTGCCGCTGCAGACCCACCCGCGCAAGGCTACGCCCTTGTGGACCGCGATGGCGCGTTGGTTTCATCGTCACGTCGACCGGGCTGATTCGTTTTTCGGGCTTGTCGATTCACCCTACGAAGAGTTCGTCGTGTTGTGTGGCCTGGGGGGGATTCTGTCGCTGTACCGGCGCGATCGGACGGGGTGGATTCTGGTGGCGTTGGTGATTGGTTCCCAGGTTGCCATCTCGGCCTTTCTGAGCGGCCCACAGCCACGCTATGTTGCGCCGATCAAGCCGTTGATGTTGTTGTACTTCGCGCTGGGTGGGGTGACGGTTTCACGAGCGATGTGGACGGGGGCGGCTCGGTGTTTGCGCTCCGCGTCACGCACTGGAAGCAACAGCGAAGCGGCACCAGATGGTGCGGTGCAAACCGCTCCTGCTGGATCGTGAAGTAGTGGGACAGCAAGGCTCGCATTTCCTCCGGTCGCCAGATATGAACGTGGTATTGATCGGCGCCCCAGGAAATGCGGCCGACCAGCACTCGTCTTAGGATTCCAAGTCCATTCACAATCTTTCGGAGCCGATTGACGAGATGATCATTCGGTAGAGTAATGACGATTCGGCCATCGGGTCGGAGCAGCCGGGCCATCTGGTCCAGCAGTTCCTCTGGATCGTCCACGTGTTCCAGGACTTCGGTGCAGATAATCCGGTCGAAGCTGGCGGCGGGTAGATGGAGGTGGCCCAGCTCACCCTTGAGAAGCTGCACGCGGTAGCCCCGCAGGTTGCGGCTAGCCTTGTCCAGCATGTGTTGCGACACATCTACGCCGACCAGGTCCGATTCGGGGAAGAGGCGCAGCACATGCCCCCCGCCGCAGCCGACTTCGAGGATGCGATCGCCCGGCGCGGCGGCGGTCAAACGGGCGACGCACCGCAGGCGACGACGCTCCGTATAGCGAACCAGGATGCTGGACTGCGAGTAGTAGGCGTCAATGTCGTTCTCGCGGGCCAGAGCGTCGTTGCGGGCTTCGACGTTTCGGATGGTTGCGGCTGGAGTTGGGTTCACGTTCTACCTACTAGGACGGAAGCCGGTATGGCGGGAACGCTCGGGCGGGGAAGGGACAAAGATCATCTTTGTCCTACCCATTGCGGCTTCGCTCCAGGTCTCCACTCTAAACTTGGCCAGTTCCCATAGAATCCGCATGGACACGCGGACGGGTCGGTGCGGCAGGAAGGACCGCCCGCCAGATCGAAGGTCAAAGGTTGTATCCACCTCCGCAATGGTGAATCCTCGCCGGTGCGCAGCCACACCGATGAAACTCTGAAAGTACCGATAGTGGAAACGGTGTTGCAGGATGGCCTGCAACACTTCGCGACGGCAGAGGACAAAGCCCGATTTGTTGTCGCGCAGGCGCATGCCGAAACTTCGGTTGAGCAGGAAGTTCAAACCCCGGGTGAAAATCCGGCTTCGCTCCTGGCTCCAAGCGGGATGACGGACCGCCTGGATGAGGTCATGCGATTCCGATCGGTAGGCAGCCATCAGCACCGCAATGTCCTCGGGGCGGTTTTGCAGATCGGCGTCGATCAGGCACACCAGCCGACCGGCGGCGGCTGTGAGCCCCGAGCGCCAGGCTGCCTCGATCCCCTGATTGCGCTGGTGGAACACGCCGCGAACGCGAACGTCCTTCGTCGATCGATCTCGGATTCGGACCTGCGTATCGTCGCTACTCCCATCGTCCACCAGAACCAGTTCACCGGATTCCCCGATCGAATCCAACATGGCCAGGGTTCGATCGACCAGGGCGTCGACATTGGCCTCTTCGTTGAAACAGGGGGCAATCACCGAAAGCGTTACGTCGCCTGTGGGATGGCAGGATGGTGCGGGTCGAGCGGGATTCATCCCGCATCGCTCCCCACTGGAGCCACGGGCGCACGGCGCGCCGAACCGTAGGGAAAGGCCAGTTGGGCGGCGGGAGCGGTGTGGATCTCCGACGCTCGGCCCAAACCTCCCAGGATTGTCTTGATGCATTCCGCCGTCATGAGGGCGTTCCAGTGTTTGCGATCGAAGGTCTGGCGACCCTGCATCCAATGGTTGACGGGCGTGGGGAGGCCGTCCTTGACCGGCCTCTGCAGTACGAGCGCGTTGCGGGGCAACAGCTTCTCTGCGGCGCGGCGCACGATCCATTTGCCGATGCCGTCGCGGTAGCGCAGGGAATCGTCCAGCGAAAAGGCGAACTCCACCAGCCGATGATCGAGAAACGGGCATCGCCCCTCCACGCTGTGGGCCATGCACATCCGGTCCGTCATTTGCAGCAGGGGTTGCAGGAAGATTCGGGTCTCCACGTAACACAGGTTTTCCAGCATCGACTTGCGAGCGCTCCAGTGCTCAGCCAGGTACATCTTGAGCAGGGAAGCGCCGACCAACCCCGATCTCGACGCCATTCGGCAGAACCGGTCCAGATCGCCGCCGTGATAGCGACCCAGCATCGAGCCATAATGACGGCGTTTGGCATCATCGAGCAGTAACGTGTCATTCAGGAGGAACTCGTTGCGCGCATACCCGGCGAACAGCTCATCAGCCCCTTCGCCGGATAGGATCACCTTGTATCCGTGTCGGTGACTCGCCCGGGCCAGACGGTACAACGGAAAAACGCTGAACGACCCAGTAGGCATCTCCAGGTGATAGGCCATCGCCGGAAGGTCTTCGAGGAATTGCTCGCGTGTGGGTCGGACCAGGTTGACCTTGATCCCCAGCCGGTTAGCCAAATCACGCACGTAGCGCTCTTCGTTGATACTGTCCTTGAACTCGTCAAACTGGCAAGTGAAGGCCTCTTGAATCCCGGAAAGTTTGGCGATCAGAGAAGAGTCCAGGCCGCCGGCCAGAAAGAGGCTGATCGGAACGTCGGCGCGCATTCGAATCCGCACCGCATCTTCGAGCAGCTCGATGAACGTGTCGACCGCCTCACGCTCGTTGGTGATCCGATGACCCACCTGATGTTCAATATCCCAGTAGGCCCGCGTGTGACAGGTGCCGCGTTGCAGGTCGTAGATCAGGTAGTGACCGGGGCGCAGGGCTAAAACGTCCCGATAGAGAGTGTGTTCATTGAAACAGAACTCAAACAGATCGAATACATCCTGCGACACGAACTCCGGATCGGCAAAGGCCTTGATCTCAGACGCGAACTCGAACGTATTTCCTAGGCAGCGGTAGAACAGCGGCTTCTTGCCCATGCGGTCCCGTGCGCAGAAGAACCGCCTTTTGTCCCAGACCACCATCGCAAACATGCCGTTGAAACGATTCAGGCAGGCTTCGCCCCATTCGAGATAGGCGATCAGCGCGACTTCCGTGTCCGTTTGGGACTGGAACGTCCAACCCAGCGCTTCCAATTCCGTCCGCAGTTCGGGGTGGTTGTAGATCTCGCCGTTGAAGAGAATGACGCTGTCGCCGATGGTGATCGGCAGGTGGACGTCATGTCGATCGACGATGTTCAGGCGCGTTTGCCCGAGCGTGACGATGCCATATCCCGGCACCCGTTGCGTCACCAGACTGGACTGGTCAGGCCCGCGATGGCGCAGCCGTTGCAGGCTAGCCTCGTCGAAACCCGCGTTAATACCGCCTAGGATTCCACACACGCCGATTACACCTTTCGGGCTCGACAACTGATGCCCGCCTCTTGTACGTCCCAGGCCTCGACCTCCCAGCCTTGGGCGAACCATGCCCGAAATTCGTCGGGCTCGAAACGAAAGCAAAACTGAGGATGGTACCAGTCGATGTTGATGATGTTGTTCGTGAAAAAATCGAACCCATCGTTCCAAAAGCATTTCATTACGTTCCAGTGGAACAGTCGTTGCAGATCGATTTTTCCCTTGCGGATGCCGAGGATCGGAATGTCCTGCTCGATCTCGACCGTAACATTCAGATCAGCCAACGTCTTGCCCAGGCGGGTGATGCCTTCGCAGACCTCGGAGGCCTCCTCCACGGACAGGCTGCTGATCCGGTCGCGGATGTAGTCGTCGGTAAACTCCCGGATCACCGCTTTTTTCCTGTAGACGTAACAGCAGATGCTCCCGCCGGGTTTGAGCTTGGTTCCCAGATGGTCAAAGGCCGCCCGAGGATCGGGCGTATGATGGATGACCTGGTCGCAGTTGATGAAGTCAAAAAAGGCGTCGGGAAACGGAAGGCGGTTCACGTCCGCCTGGACGAAAGCGATGCGCGGATGGCTGATGTCACGCCGCGCGATCGTAAGTGCCTCGCGGGTGGCATCCACACCATAGACAGCCGCCGAAGAAAGTTCCGCGAAGTTGGCAGCGTCGCGCCCCGCCCCTGTGCCGGCGTCGAGGATGAACTCCTTCCCTTCGAGAAACGCGCGCAGCTTCGCTGACTCGAAGAACCCGTAGCGCTGAAGATACCATTCGGTGTAAAACTTATGGGTGTGCGCCCGATAATAGTGATGCTTGGCCCACTTTTGCGCGAAAGATCGAATCGTTTGCGTCTGCGATCCAGCCGGGCTGAAGAAGTCCGGGATCCCGTCGCGGATGGTGTACGAGTCCGGGTTGGGCAAAGATGATTCTTGCGTTTCGCAGGAGAGACGCCCGCTCAGGATGTCGTCGCCATCCCTTTGCTCGACCTGGAGCCGTAGCGGTTCCCGCGTCGTCGGGCAGATCAGATGTTGCAACAACGCCTCTTGCATGATGCCTTTTCCGTGGATCACGAGGGGTTGGCCTGAAGCGCTCCACTTCCGTCAACCTCCGGTTGATTCCCGTGTGGTGGCTCGCGCACATTCCAACCGCTTGCCCTTGATTTTCGGACGCTCATCGAGGCTGCTTGAGGGAACAATGCGGTGGTGGCGGCCGGCCATCTCATGGGTCTGGCAACTGGCCGCCAACCGGCCCGATCGGCTGGACAAGGCTGTCGTCGGCCAGAGGTTATCGGAACCCGTGCCCGGCTCTTTGCGGTTTGGGCGATGAACGGTCCAGGATATTCAGGCAGGGGGTTCCAGCGAGCCGCATGGTATGGCTGTGCCGGGTTTCGTAGTGAATCGTCGTACGCAACCTGGATGAGTGGGTGGGGCTCGTCGGGAGCTTGGCCCTCCCGTCGGGAGCTTGGCTCTGACGATGAAACGTGAACGTTCGAGGGTGGCGATTAGCCAGGAACGAAACTGCATCAACCCGACGTGGGCGACGGTTACGCCTCGATCTTATCAACCCGGACTTGGAGAAACCGTTGCCGATGGCCTGTTCTGACGGCGGAGTTCTTCCTTCGCCGGAACTTCTGGACGAAGATCTTGTCGCCCTTAATTTCCCCCAGAACCGACGCGACCACCTTGGCGCCCTCCAGGGTCGGTTGGCCGATCTTCGGGCCGTCTTCTATTCCGCCGACCAGCAGGACTCGGTCAAACTCGATGGTTGAGGTCTGCTCGTCCAGATCCTTGCGCTGGACCTCGAAGACCTGACCCTCTTCAACCCGATACTGATGAGCCCCGTCACTGATGATTGCGTACACTTCAATAACTCCGTAGTGGTTTCCTTTGACACGTCGCCGTGAGCATTGCCGCCGGGACGACCCAGTGCCAGTATTGCACAGCCAGCCGCTCGCGTCAACCACGCCGCTTTGTCTTGCCCCTGCCGCCGGCCGGAGCCTCCTGGCGCTCTGTCGCCCCTCAGTTGATGGGTTGGCGCCGGTGCCGGGTCTCGAATCCCAGCCGCCGCCGGTGTGTTTTCATCGGAAATCGCGCGAAAGATGGGGCAGTTTCGGGGTCCAGGGCTCAATGTTCTCGAACGCATTCACCAGGACGTGCACAACCCGCCCTTTTCGTTCCACGCAGCCGCAGGCCAGGACGAGTCGGCTGTAGACGGCCGCCTCGCGGTATCGCTCGAAGATGCGCGGGCGGACGATGAGGTCCACTCGTCCGGTTTCATCTTCGATGGTCATGAACATGACCCCCTTGGCCGTGCCGGGGCGATGACGAAAAAGCACCATGCCGGCGACGGCCACCCTCCGACCATGAGGCGAGCACCGCTCGTCCTTGGCGTCAACAGCCGTCACAACACCCCTGCGGGAAAGCCTCGAACGCATAAAGGAGAGTGGATGCGCCTTGAGTGACAGGCCCAGAGTGTGGTAGTCGCGGCTGACTTGCTCTACTTCTTCAATCGGTGGCAGGCCGACATTCGTACGAATCTCCGTGGCTCGCTCCAGGAGCGGTAGCGGTTTGTTGGGCAGGCGTTGTAGCTGCCAGAGGGCGTGCTGGCGATCCAGGTTCATGGAGCCAAACGCATCCGCCCGGGCCAGCGCCCGGAGCGAGGCGGCGGAAACGCCGGCCGCTTTCCACAGGTCAAGCGGCGTCACGAACGGTCCGCTTGCGCGCACGGCATCGACGATGGCTTTCGCCTCGTCTTCTCGCAATCCCTTGACCCTGCGCATGCCCAGCCGAAGCGCTCGGCCGCCATCCTCCAGCGTGCAGTCCCAATCGCCGTGGTTCACATCCACCGGACGAATGGCTACGGCCCTTTCTGTTGACCGAAAGATCGTCCACGCCAGAGCCGGGGTTTTAGGAGGGGTTTATGGCGGTGGGGCCGAGCTCTGATTGGTACCGCCGCCGCCACCTCCACCGCAGCTACCGCACGTTCCATTGGGTTTGCAGCAGCCGAAAGCGCAGTCCTGGTCGGTCAAGCAGAGCACGCACGTATGGTCCGACGTCCGGCACAATGGCTGTAGCGGACCGGTGCAGTCGCTGTCGTCGCAGCATTCCCAGGACTCGCACGCGTTGCTACAACAGATTTGTCCCGAACCGCAATCGCCGTCGTCAACGCACTCTTCGCATTCGTAGTCGATGCAAACCTGGCTACCCGTACAGTCGCCGTCTTCGCAACAGCCGCTATCCTGATACTCGTAGGCTCCCATATCGACAGACGTCTCACGCTTCCGTTTACACCCGTCAAGATCCTGCGGGATCGTCTCGCTCGTGTTTCCGTCCCAGTCAAGGTCGCCTACATCCCCAGGCAAGTAGGAATCTAACCCCGCGTTGCGACACGGTGAGGTGGAAAGCAGCGTATAATCATTCGCGGCGCTATTTGTGAACTTGGGATCGGCGTTGGTGTTTCCGGTGCCCGGTCGCCCGCCTTGCAGGTCGCTGTAGCGAACCTTCGTGACTCCGTCGCGCCCGTGATAGATATGCGCATTGCCTCGAACCGCGGTATTGTCCCAGAGAATCGAATTGTAAACCGCGACATCACCCTGTTCGTCGTGTATGGCGCCACCAGATCCGATCGTTGCATGGTTGTCCGCCATCGTGCAGTGGTAGAACTTCGCCGTCCCGGCCTGGTTCGCCAGTACACCCCCGTCGCCTCCTTGGTTGTCATAGAACAAGCAATTGGTGAAGACGGGTGAGCCGCTGTAGATGTACACGGCGCCGCCTGCGTGCGCCCCAGTGTTGTTGTGGAACGTGCAATTGACAAACTCGGGCGAGCTGGTTCCCCGAACGGCCACGGCGCCACCCCAGCGGGACGCGGTGTTGTTGTCGAAAACGCAGTCCACGATTCGGACGCTGCTGCTTTGCAAGCAAAGCCCTCCGCCTCCATCGTCTCCGCCATCACTACCGTTCGTGATGCGAAACCCTCGCAGCACTGTCGATGAGTTCGCGTTTGAAGCGGTCACGGCTCGTGCGCCGTCGCCATCAATGACTGTCGCGTTGGCCACAGGATCGCTCTGGGACGCGCTGGTTTCGGTTCCGGCGAACCCGCCGATCACTTTGATTCCGTTCTTCAGGGAGATCGTTCCGTTGTATGTACCCGCCTGCGCCAAGACCTCATCGTTGGTCTGTTCGTTCGCCGTATTGATCGCAGTCTGGAGCTCGCAGGCGTTGGCCCAACTATCGCAGTTTCCCGATGTCGCACCACCCACTTTGGCAAAGAGAATATCGCCATTAACTGACGCCGTACACAAGAGTAGCCAGCCCGCAATAAATCCGGATTTGATCATCTTCTTCATTTTACATGCCTCTA
>JADFMZ010000067.1 GCA_022563615.1 Planctomycetota bacterium | reverse complement strand
GCCCCAACGGCGCCGGCAAGAGCACGATCTTGAAGCTGCTGGCAGGGATTCTGCGAGCGGACGCGGGCACTGTCGAGGTCCAGGGTCGCCTGGCGGCGCTGATCGAGGTGGGCGCCGGGTTCCACGGCGACCTGACCGGTCGTGAAAACATCTTTCTGAACGGCGCGATTCTGGGCATGACCCGCCAGGAGATTCGAAGCAAACTCGATGCGATCGCCGCGTTCGCTGGCCTTGGCAAGGGGTTTCTCGATACGCCGGTCAAGCGTTACAGCTCGGGGATGTACGCCCGGTTGGGATTCAGCATCGCGTCCCATGTTGAGCCCGACGTCCTGCTGATCGATGAAGTGCTTTCGGTGGGTGACGCGGTCTTTCGCCTTCGCTGCTTGGAAAAGATGCGCCAATTGGTCACCGACGGCACGGCGCTGATCTACGTGACGCATGATCTGGATCAGATGCAGTCGATTTGCGGGCGGGCCGTTGTCTTGGAAAAAGGACGGGTGACGTATGAAGGTCCGTCGCGCGATGCGGTCAGCCATTACATGCAGGCCATGTCGCGCGCCTATGCCGATCGTCCGACGGACCTTGCCGAGGCCGAACCCGAAAATCCGCGCGGCGCGGTCGTCACCAGCCTGCGGTTCCTGAACGGGAACGGTGAGGAACTCCGTTGGATGCACTCGCGTGAATCGCTACAGCTCGAACTGGTTTTCCAAATCAAGCAGCCAATAGAGCGACTGGTCGTGGAGCTGAACATGCGGGCGGCGGTTCATCAGAACCTGCTCAGTCTCAATTCCGGCCGCGACGGCGTGATGTTCGACGTGAAACCCGGTCAACACAGCCTGACGCTGACGCTGGCGACGCTGCCCGTGTCCGCAGGGCAATATCTGTGGAACGTGCGATTGTGGGACGCCGATTCCGGTGCGGCGCTGGTGGATACGCCGTTTCAATACCCGCTCGTTGTCGGCGATGACGGTCCCAAGTCCGGCGTGATCTCCGTGGAGCGCGATTGGACCCTCGACACGAATCATCATGCCCAGGCGATCCCGACGGCGACCGCGGGGAAGGTCCGCACGGCGGACCCTACATCGCAAGAAAAAACCCCCGTAGAGTGTTCCGTTAGCGCGGAAAACGACGACGGACCCGAGGAGCACTCGCAAGTCGTCACCGCGAGCCGAACGTGAGGCACACAAACGAAACATGGATCAGGTACCGCTCAAGATAGACGAACAGGAAGCATCGCGCTTGGACGGCGGGAGCCGGGCCGCGTGGAATGCATTGTGGATCGTGGAGGACTTCCCAACATGAAAATCTGCATTCTCGGCGACGCCGCGAGTATCCACATCCGTCGTATGGCCCAAGGGCTGGCGGGCCGGAAGAATATTGTGCGTGTCGTGTCTCACAAGGTCGCGGACATCCCCGGCGTGACCGTTGAACGATTCACCGTTCCGGCGGCGGGCTGGCGCTATCCGGCTCGGTGGCATCAGCGCCGGTCGATGTTTCTTCGGCGTCTGCTGCGCGAGCATGACATCGTGCACGTTCACTTCCTGAATGATTGGGGTTTGACGCCGACTTCGGCGGCTGCCGGCCGGCTCGTCGTCTCCCCCTGGGGATCGGACATCGTCAAGCCGCCGGACCTGGATGCCTACCCCGACCAGATCGTTCGCATTCGCCGCAACCTGCTTCATATGGCCCAACAGGTCATTGTTCATGGTCGGGACTTCGCCCAAACCGTAGCCGCTTTTGCTGGTTTGCCCGTTGAACGAATCATGACGGTGCCCCTGGGCATCGATCTGGACTTGTTTCAACCACGCACACCTGCCTACGCCAACCGCAAAGAGAATCTTTGCGACTCCCTCCCCGAAACATCCCCGGCCCCGATTGTAGGGTTTTTCAAGGGATTCAAGGCGGTCTACGGCCCGACGGTGTGGATTCAAGCCATGCCGCGCGTCCTCTCACGCCTGCCTGACGCCCGCTTCGAGTTGGTCGGTCGCGGCCCGCTCCTCGAAAAATGCCAGGCTATGGCACAAGAGCTGGGCGTCGCGCACGCAACGACGTGGTTGGACGTGCACCCGCACGAAGAGATTCCGGAGCGAATCGGACGCTGGTCGCTGAGCGTCATTCCTTCGTTTCATGAAAGTTTTTGCGTCGCGGCCCTGGAATCGTCGGCCATGGAGGTTCCCGTGGTAGCCAGTCGCGCGGGCGGTCTGATCGAAACGGTTCGTGAAGGTGTGACCGGTTTGCTCGTGCCTCCGGGCGATCCCGACGCGCTGGCCGATGCCGTCGTGAAGCTACTGGGTGATTCATCCTTGCGGCGAAAGATGGGTAGGGAAGGACGCAGGCTCGTGATGCGGGAATATGAATCATCCAACTGCCTGGACCGCCTGTTGGATGCTTATCAAAGCCTTTGCGACGGGAGAGGAACGCAAAGATCATCTTTGCGATACCCCAGGTCCGACGTTCGTCCTTCGTCCTCAGACCTTCAACCTTCAACCTCCAACCTTCAACCTCCAAGTGTATTGATGATCGCAGCCGCGTTTCCACCCACGGGAGGCCCCGGAGTGCAGCGTACCGCCAAGTTCGCAAAATATTTGCCGCAGTTTGGATGGACGCCGCGAATCTGGACCGTGAATGGTCCAAAAGGGCTCAACGGGCTGCCGCGCGACCTTTCTCTGGTGGCCGACTTACCGCCGGATTGTATCGTTCATTCCGCCAACAAGACTGAGCCGCGGGCTTTAGCCCGCGCGATCGGTCGACTCCATCAACGGCTGCGGCAACGCCCCTTTCCGGATGACTGTTCCTCGTGGGCTCTGCATAGCGTCAAACCGCTGGTTCAGGTCATCGAACAGGACCGGATCGACGTGATGTATTCGACGTTCAGCCCAGCCTCCAATCACCTTCTGGCGTTGGAGCTCAAGCGTCGGACCGGCTTGCCTTGGGTGGCGGATTTTCGCGATCTGTGGACCGACGACTATCGCTATTGCGAGACGTCCGCTGCCCGCCGCTTGGCCGAGCGCCGGCTGGAACAGGAGATCCTCGAAACCGCCGACGTTGTGATTGGGGTCACGGAGCGTCAAACCGCGATCTTGGCAGATCATGTGCCGACGGCGCGGGACAAGTTCGTAACGATCACCAACGGCTTTGATCCAGCCGATTTCCCATCGACCTGGAACGGGCGCGACGCAAGCTCTGAACCGATGGGCCGCGAAGCTCGTTTTACCCTCGCCCATGTGGGGCGGTTTGATCGATGGCGGGCGGTTGACGCATGGTACGCCGGTCTTCGCCGTTTCGTTGAACACATCGGCCCCGACCGCGATCGGTTTGTGCTGCATATCGTGGGTCATGTGAATGAGACCACGCGGCGCCGACTTTGTGAGACCGGCGCCCGTTGCGAGTTTACCGGATACGTTTCGCACACTGAGGCGGTGAGGCGGATGCGCGGCGCAAGCGCACTATTGCTCAGCGTTCCGGACGGACCCAATGCGGATTCAGTGATCCCCGCAAAACTCTTCGAGTACCTGGCCTCCGGGCGTCCGATCCTGGTGGTCGGACCCGAGGGAGGTGAATGCGAGCGGCTGGCCCAAGGCTGCCATGCGGGCTTATCGGCGCCGTTCGACGCCGGCGCGATCGCCCATGCGCTGGAGAAGTTATTCCAAGCGTGGAGCAGCGGCTGCCCGGTCGCCGGGTGTCACCCGACCCACCTTGAGCCTTACAGTCGCATCGAACTGACCCGCGCGCTAGCCTCGATTCTGGATCAACTCGTAATCGGCGACGTGCGTGACGATACGCCTGTCGGCCTACCGGTAGAGGTTGCGACGAGATGACCGCGCCCACGGTCTCGATCGTCATACCGACCTACAACGGAGCGAACCACCTCCCACGGGCCCTCGATTCGGTCGTCGCGCAGACGTTTCAAGACTGGGAAATCGTGGTTGTGGATGACGGCTCAACGGATGCGACGCCGGCGGTGGCGGCGCAATACCGTTCAGAGCTGGGCGTCCGATTGATCTATCTACACCAACCCAACGGCGGCAGCAGTAGCGCGCGAAATCTCGGGATCGACAGGTGTCGCGGCCGGTTCGTCGCGTTTCTAGATGCGGACGACGAGTTCCTGCCCCGCAAGCTTGAGCGACAGCTCGAATTGTTTGCCCGCCGGCCCGATCTGGGCTTCGTCTACAGCGACTATGCCTATGTGGATCTGGCGGGCGTTTGGCATGAAAGTGCACTGAACGACAAGTGTCAGGCGGCGTGGGACGTGCCGTTCGAGGTGATCGCACCGGGCCTGTGCGTTTGCGTGGGGGATCTGTTCGACGTGCTGATTCGCCGGTACTTCATTGCGACGATCGTCGGGATGGTCCGGCGGGAGACGCTTGGGGAAAGCATCCGCTTCGCGACGGATCGTGCTTACGCCGAGGAGTGGCTCTTCTATCTGAACGTGTCGCGCGTCTGTCGCTCGGGTTTTGTTCGAGAGCCGCTGAGCGTACACCATTTCATGCCGGGCAGTCTCGCTCGAACCGACAAACATCGAAACATGCTGCGTTATCGTGATCTGCTCGCGGCGATCGAACTCGGCTTCGATGATCTAAACCACGATCAAAGAATGGCGATCGCAAGCAACCGGGCGCAGGCGGCGCGCCAGATCGCCTTTGACGCAAGCCGTACCGGGCGACATCGTGACGCCGTCGTCGCAATGATCGAATCCCTTCGCTACGGGCCGACCCTGCAGCGTGGATGGGAACTCATCAGCGCGAGTGCGTCGTGGCTCATCCAATCGCTTGCAAGCAGTCCGGCGGCGGAGCAACCCCTACCTCAAGACGCTGCCCTTGTCGTCCGATAAGCGCAGCACGCGCGGAATCCCGGAATTCCCGCGCGCGGGGGAACCGTTTTGACTCTGTTGCAGGCACCCATTACTTCGCGTCGAACGGCTGGACCAGCCGTATGGGATCGGCTTTGGCGGCAGCGCCCACCGGACGTTAAGGATGCCGCGCTGATCGCCCGGGAGGGGCGAAGTCCTAGGTGGCGCATGATCGTGGCGAAGCTGGAGGCCTGGTTCGGCACGCTGGACGGGCTGCGGACGATTGAGCTGGGCAGCGGCCGTGGCGACCTGTCGGCCCTGCTGGCGCAGCGCGGCGCTCGAGTGACACTGCTTGACACAAGTGACCGTGCGCTGGCCCAGGCCCGACACCGCTTCGACCGCATGAGCCTGAAAGCGGAGTTTGTGCAGGCTGACATGCTCGGTGGGCTCGACCCTGCAAGCGAACCGTTCGACGTGGCGCTTTCATCGGGCGTAATCGAGCACTTTACGAATCAGAACCGCACGCGCGCCGTGCGGGCTCATTACGACATGCTCCGGCGCGGGGGTGCGGCGATCATCAGTGTGCCTCATGCGTGGTGCATTCCCTATCGGCTATGGAAATCCTATTTGGAGCTTCGCGGCTGCTGGCCTTACGGGTTGGAGATTCCTTATTCCCGACGAGAGCTTGCTCGCAGATCGAGGCAGGCCGGTTTCGAGGAAGTCGAACTACGTTGTATGGGGTTCTGGCAGTCGGTCGGCGACCATTGGGGCAAGAGTGTGCTGGGCCTGAAGGTGGACTGGGTGGACCGCCCTTGCGTGTTGGACGGCGGCATGGGGCTGGTCCTTCTGTTTTGTGGTCGGCGGCTGTCATGAGTTTACTAACCAGTGACGCGGCACAAACCCGAGCGAGTGATACTGCGCTCAAAACGGCGCACTCGATCGACGCGCACTTCACGCGTCGTGGAACCGGGTTGGAGTTCGAGATGGAGGCCCAATGGGTTCGCCGTCACCTTCCCCCCCAAGCAAAGCGGATTGTCGATGTCGGCTGTGGCAACGGTGCGCTCTTCGAGGCGATCGGTGCTGGCCGCGCTTTGGGAATCGATTCATGCGTGGAGGGTTTGCGGCTAACGTCGCGGCGATTTTCCACGGTCCCGCTGGTGGCCGGCGACGCCGAGCATCTTCCTCTGTGCGACGAATCGCTGGAGGTCATCACGCTTCAACACGTCGTGGAACACATCCCGCGTTTTGATCTGGCCTGCACGCAGTGGCATCGAGCGCTCAAGCCGGGCGGGCTCTTGCTCATTTTGACACCCAACGCCTCGTTTTGTGATCCAAGTGTGTTTGAGGATCCAACGCATGTGCGTATCTTTACGTGTCGCGAGCTGCGCCGCTCGCTGGAACGCGGCCGCTTCGAGGTGATAGATCTGCGATCGCTGGGCCTGCCCTGGTTTCGAGATTATCACCACATGCCGTGGGGATGGCGCTGGAGACGGCTCGTCATTTTCCATGCCCAACGTCTATCCTTCCTGCCGGGGCTTCGATGGAAAGGGCAGACGCTGTGCTGCCTGGCGCGGAAACCGGTCGCATGATGCCGCCTCCCCTACGGGTGTTGATCGACGCCCGAATGTTGATTGGTCGGTTTTCCGGAGTCAGCCGGTTTGTAACCCGCCTAGTGGATGAATTGGCCCGGCGCGACGACCTGCGAGTCGTCGTTCTTTGCAGCCGGGAAGTGCCTCCTGCATGGACCGATCGAAAGGACATCGAAATCCTACCGTCTGATTTCGGGCGATCTCACCGAACGGCGGCCAGGCGCCTGCGATGGGAGGAGATGAAGCTGCGTGGCTACATCCGCTCCGCGCAAGTGGACGTCCTCCATGCGACCTGGAACACCGGCGTTCCTCCCAGGTGCCCCGTGCCCAGCGTGTTGACGATTCACGACCTAATACCCTGGCATCGCCCGAAGCATTATTTCACGACTTCGTGGCAAAGATGGTGCTACAGCTACGCCGTTCGGGCCTCCGCGCGCCGCGCTTCCTGCATCACGACGGTGAGCCAATACGTGCGGCGCGACGTATTGAACACGTTGCGCGTTCAGCCGGATCGCGTGGTCACAGTCCCCAACGGCGTGAACCTGCCCGAGAACTCAGAGTTCAAGAAAATGAATAGTGAATCGGTTGCTCCGTCTCGGCCATCGACGCTGGAGCCTTCGCCATTCGTCCTCTACGTCGGCGGTCACGAGCAGCGCAAGAATGTGGCCGGCGTGTTTCGGGCTTTGCGACGGTATGAGGAGCGGTACGACCCGGCGCCGATCCTTCGCCTGACGGGAACTGTCGGGGCTCTTTGCCCGGCTGCGGCTTTGGAGTATGACCGAGTGAACCCACAACGGGTGCAGTTCCTCGGTGAACCGGATGACCATTCACTGGGGAAGTTGTATGCGTCGGCCGGTTTGCTCTTGATGACCTCTTACGACGAGGGCTTCGGGCTGCCGGTGTTGGAGGCGATGGCCCACGGTTGTCCGGTTGTGGCGGCCTCGCGGGCGGCGTTGCCGGAGGTCGTGGGCGATGCCGGATTGCTCGTCGATCCCGACGACCCCGACGCTGTGACCCACGCCATGCACCGGGTTCTGACCGATTCAGCCCTGCGACGGCGTCTCATTGCGCGAGGATTGACCCGGGCGAAATCCTTTACCTGGGGCGCCGTAGCGGATCGAATGATCAACCTCTACCACCGCGTTCTGCACGAGTCCTCCCGTCCCCGCGCGATCAGGTGGTCGTCCGCCGCAGCGCTCTAGTGCATCGCCAACCTTAAACTTTAGGGCTTCATCGGGAGGGTGAGGCTCCCGCCGAGCCGCACGCACACAACACCGGGCTTGAGAACAGCGGCTCGCCAGGAGCCTCGCCCTTCCCTGGCGGTTGCCGACCTGCAAGAATGAATCCTGACGAAAGATCCTGACTGATCGCGGCCAAATCTCACGCCGCTCGACAGAACGACCCGCTTGTGCGAACATACCCGCAGGAAATCTTTTTGAGGACTCATGCAACCCGAAGCACTCGTGAAACTCATTGGCAGCGGCAACACTTCCGACGTGGAGGCTGGATGGCAGGATCTCGTTGAATCATCCGAGATTTCGCCCGCCCATTTGGCCCAGTTCGGGGTCGTTCTCTCTCAACTATGCGACGCCGGTCGCAACGACCAGGCGGAGACATTGGCCTGGGCGGGGATCGAGGCGACCGCCAAACGACACTCGCCTACAGAGGCGCTGCAGGTGGCCGGCCCGTTTCTCCTGGCGATCCGTGAAAGCGAGGTATTGCGCGCCGAAGTCACCGAACTGTACCGAACCGTCTACGCGGAACAGGAAGGCCTCGACGAGCTCCTTCGCGAGTCGGGCTTGAATGGAGGACGACCCGTCCGGCGTGCGCTGAGGACTCTGGAGGTCTGCCTGCACGTCGAGGAGGGCGGCTATCTATCCGCAAGGGACGAGGAGGGGGCGGCGCGCGTCGAAAGCATCGATCGGGCTGCTTGGATGTTCGATATTGTCACCGGCGACGCCACTGAGACGCTGGGCGCCGTAGCCCTTGCGGACCAGTACCAGCCGGCAGCGGCCGACGACTTTCGCGTCATGGGGCAATTCGCTCCCGAGAAACTTGTTCAGCGGGTGGGCAAGGATCCTGCCGGGATCGTGCTCTCGATTTGTCGGATGCATGGCCACACGACCGACAGTGGGCGGATCGAGTCGTTGCTCGTGCCGGACTTGATTCCCGCTTCTGACTGGAAGAAGTGGTGGACGCGGGCGCGAACCACCCTGAAACGCAACCCCAACGTGCTCATCGAAGGCCGATCACCCCATACTATCACCTACGTCAACACCGCCGTTAATTTCGACACTCGTCTAATGGATGACTTCAAACGCCTGCGCGAGCCGACCCAGCAGTGGGCCTGCATCGAGCGGTACTTGCGGGATTGCAAGACGCGAAGCGAGACGCCGTCCAAAGAGGTCTTGCGCGAATGCTATGAGAGTTTCGCGCGACACGCGGCCAGTGCCACCACCCAGGGCGCTGCGCAGGCAGGATTCTTATGGCTGATCGCTCGTCGCGTCGGAGAGGCTATCGAGATAGCCGACGCTGCCGACGGCATTCGCCGGCTACTGAGTTCCACTCACGATTTCTCCTCCATCCTTCAGCCGATCGAGGATGCGGCGTTGGTCGAGCTCGCCTGCGCCAGCCTGATCGAAGCCAGGCCGGATGATTGGCAGGAACAACTCCAGGCTGCCTTGCCCCTGCTGCCCATGCCGGTCTGTGATTGGGCCGTGTCGCGCCTGATTGAGGCTGGGCGGTCGGCCTCCGACTTCGACGCGACCATCCAAACCATGCTGGCATCGCCGGTCGCCCACTTCGAGTCGTTGTTGTGGCTGTGGGACGGCCCGTCGAACCGCGAGATTGGAACCGGCGTGACTCCGGTAACGATCCTTTCACGCATCCTTCGGGCGTTGGAGGAGTGCCGTCGCGATGATCGTGTACCGAAATCGGTCGCCAAACGGATCAACACCAGAGCCCGGGCGGTTCTGGCTGCTCGAAACTATAAAGGCTTCGTTGCGTGCCTGGAGACGATCGAAGGGGGTATGGCGACGGCCCTGCGCACGCACATCTCCAAGTTGGACAATCTCGGGCGGGTGGTTCGAGAGGACTTACTCTCGCACCTGAATCGCCGATTCCCCCTGCCCGAAACCCGGCGTCAGGTTAAGCCCTGGGAACGTGAAGATTGCATCTTTGTGACTGCGACGGGAATGGCCCGCAAACAGAAGCAGATCGAGCAACACGTCAACGTAAAGATGAGGAAAAACGCTCAGGCGATCGGCGAGGCTGCGGAAAAGGGTGACCTCAGCGAAAACTCCGAGTACAAGTTCGCCCTGGAAGAGCGCGACTTGCTGCGGGCCATGCTGGCCCAGATGAACTCAGAGGTCGCATCTGCGGTAATTCTTGCAACCGAGGACATACCGACGGACCATGTCGGCGTGGGGACGCGGGCCGTATTTCGTCGGGTCACGGATGGCCAAGGGTATGAGATTTCCTTTCTGGGTCCCTGGGAAGCGGCCCTGTCGGAAAATTTGCTGAACTACAAGGCGCCCCTGGCCCAGAGCTTGATGGGCAAGCGCGTGGGGGATGTCGTTGAGTTCAACCACGCCGGAATCGTCGGATCCTTCGAATTGGTCGAGTTGCACAACGCGCTACAACCAGAAACAGTTTGAGGCAAAATGAAGGTCGCACTCGTCGGGTTGCCCGGCTCGGGAAAGTCCAGCGTCTTTGCGGCTGTCGCGGGGGTGGCGATCGATCCCTATGCTCCGCCGGAGCCGAGACAGGCCATCGTCCATGTGCCGGACCCCCGCCTCACTTATTTAGCCAAGCTGTACCAATCCAAGAAAATCGTCGAGGCGACCATCGAGGTGGTGGATGTCCCGGGGTGTGCGTTGGATGACACTCACGGCCAGGAACAGTGGCGGCGTCTGCTCCCTGCGGTTCGCCAGGCGGACCTGTTGGCTGTGGTCGTGCGCGACTTTGAAAACTCCGCAGTGCCCGCCTATCGAGATCGGATCGACCCCAAGGCCGACTTCCAGGCCGTCTGGGAGGAACTGCTGTTCGCCGATCTCGACACCGTTACGACCCGGATCGAACGCCTCGAGGCGGCGCTGAAAAAGCCCACGAAAATGCATGAAGTCGAAAAGCGTGAAATGGCGCTGCTCACGCGATGTCGGGAGGTGCTCGAATCGGAAGCGCCGCTCTCCACGGCGCTCAAGACCGAAGCCGACCACCGCCTGTTGTCCAGCTTCGCGTTTCTGACGGAAAAACCGCTGCTTTGCATCCGCAACATTTCCGAAGACCGGGCGGCCCAATCGTCTGGCGTGGACGCTTCCGTGGCTGCCGAGACGATCTCGATCAGCGCGGAAATCGAAGCCGAAGTCGCTCGGCTTGAGCCGGCCGATCGTCCGGCCTTTCTGGCGGAGCTTGGAATCGAATCCCCGGCGAGGGACCGCCTCATCCGGAGCTGCTATCGAGCAGCCGGGATGATTTCCTTCCTCACGATGGGGGCTGACGAAGCACGAGCCTGGACCATCCCCCAAGGCACGACCGCCGTGAACGCGGCCGCCAAGATTCACACGGACCTGAGCCGAGGATTCATTCGGGCTGAGACGATCGCCTATGAGGATCTACAAACCCACGGCGACGAGAAGGGCGCCCGGGCGGCCGGCAAGGTCCGTCAAGAGGGAAAGACTTATGTCGTTCAGGATGGAGACATTCTGACGATCCTGGCCAACGTCTAACGCTTCGTCACGCGTCGTTTTGTGGGTGTGCCACTGCTCTTGAGCAGTGGACAAACTACACAAAGGCCACCGTGGGCACTGCTCAAGAGCAGTGGCACACGATATCAGGACGCTGCCCGTCACCCACAAATTGAGACGTGATGGTGCTCTAGTGCCATTTCTAGAAAGGTTGGCATCCTTTCCTCCCCCCTTACCAAGGTGTTTGGACCGGAGACA
>JADFMZ010000066.1 GCA_022563615.1 Planctomycetota bacterium | reverse complement strand
CCACATTGGTTGCAAGGCGTTGATGGGGATGCCGATGATGTACATGAACCGCGTTCTATGTTGCTACTGTGCAACACGGGAAGAAACGCACAAGCCTCGGGCGCACGGTCAACGACGCCGCGCCCGGAGCCGCCCGCTGCAACGTCAAGGGCATGGCTTGTGCGCGGGAGAAACAACCCCGGCTCGTCCCATGAGCAACGATTCCCATTCGTCATCGCTCCATGAACAAACCAGGAGGGAGCCCGCGCCGGCTGACATCCTCGACAGCCTGGACATGGGTTTGCTGGTCGTGTACCCGGATCACACCGTCGCCGTTCGCAACGCAGCCGTATCCCGCTGGTTGCCCGAGGGGCGCCATCTGGATTCCATCTTCTCCGAAGTGCGTTTTCTCGGACCGTTCAGCGGCTGGTCGGTGGAAGCGGATCGGGTCATCCATGGTGACGAGGTCACGGCCTTCTCCTGCGCGGCGTACCCGACCGGCCCGGATTCACCGGTTCTGCTGACACTCCGGTGCCGTCCGATGCGCGACGGCATATCGGGTTGTACGACCGGGATGGTCGTCCTGATTCAGGCGGGAGGAGTAACGGACACGTTGGAGGAGCGACTCGAGGTTTCGCAGCGATTGGTTTCTCTCGGAAAGCTGTCGGCGCGCGTGGCCCATGAGCTGAACAATCCCCTCGATGGGATTCTCCGCTACATCAACCTGGCCCTGCGGATCGTCAAGGACGACTCCGAAACCCGGTTGAAATCCTACCTGTCGGAGTCCCGCACGGGGCTCATGCGAATGGTCAGGATCATCGGCGACTTGCTGGAGTTCTCCCGCACGTCGGAGGGCGAGCTGGATGAGATCGACATCAACGAAGTGATCGAGCAGGCCATCCGGGCCAACGTCCCCGCCGCCGATGCCGCTCAGGTCGTGATCGCCGCGGATTATCAATGTGGCGACATGCCGAAGGTGCGTGGAATCCGACTCCACCAGGTGTGCTGCAACCTGATTCGCAACGCGATCGACGCCATGCCCGACGGTGGCCGAGTCTCGATTACCAGCGGCGTCGTGGACGCCGAGGTCGTGATCCGCGTGGCCGACACAGGCCATGGGCTGCCCGAGGATGGTGAGATCATCTTTGAGCCGTTCTATACAACCAAGGCGCCGGGCAAGGGCACCGGCTTGGGCCTCGCCATCTGCAAGGACTTCATCGAGAGCATGCAAGGAACGATTACCGCATCCGTCGGGCCGAAGGGCGGTGCGATCCTGACAGTGCGTATTCCTGTGGCGAGCTGTAGCGTTTCGTGAGTATTGCACGGTCATCACCGGTTGAAAACCGGTGCCACAATGGTTAATGGGATAGGCTCTTGGCCAAGCTGACGTTTGAGGAAATGGGATGAATCAAGGCAAACCGTCTCCGGTTCGCGTTTTGGTCGTGGATGACGATCGGATCATTCTCGAATCCCTCGGCGAGTTTCTGCGCCTGGAAGGTTACGAGGTGGAAACGGCCATTTCCTTGACGCAATCGCTTGACGCACTGGAACGTCAACCGGCGGATCTGGTGATTTGCGATGTCAACATGCCGGGCGGCAACGGCTTCGAGCTTCTTCATGTCGTCAAGCGTCGATTCCCGGAGACGGTGTTGGTGATGGTGACGGCGTATGGGACAATCGAAAGCGCCGTCGAGGCCATCAAGATGGGGGCCTACGATTACCTTACAAAGCCGATCATCGACGATGAGCTTCGCGTATGCGTCGAGCGGGCGCTGGCGCAGCAGGCTATTCTTCGGGAAAATCGCATCCTGAAAGACAGGCTGGATCAGCGTTTCGGGCTCGACAACCTGATCGGTCACGATTATCGCATGCTCAAAGTGTTCGATCTGATCGAGGCGGTGGCCAGCTCCAATGCGACGGTTTTGATCCAAGGGGCTTCCGGCACGGGCAAATCGTTGATCGCCGGGGTGATCCACCAACGCAGCGCGCGTCGGGACAAGCCCTTTGTCGAGGTCAGTTGTGGTGCGATTCCCGAGACGCTTCTCGAAAGCGAGCTGTTCGGCCACGTGCGCGGTGCGTTTACCGGAGCGATTGCAAACAAAATCGGCAAATTCAAGTCCGCCCACGGCGGCACGGTTTTTCTCGACGAGGTGGCGGCCGCCTCGCCCGCGCTTCAGGTCAAGCTCCTTCGCGTTCTCCAGTCCCATCAGTTCGATCCGGTAGGCAGCGACAAGACCGAAGCCGTGGACGTGCGGGTTGTGTTGGCGTCCAACAAGGATTTGGAGCAGGAATGCGCCGCCGGCCGTTTCCGAGAGGATCTCTTCTACCGGATCAACGTGGTTACGATTGAGATGCCCGCGTTGGTTGATCGTATCGGAGACGTGCCGTTGTTGGTGGGACACTTCGTTCCGCGGTTGGCCCGTGAGATGAACCGCCAGGTTCTAGGCGTCAACGATCGGGCCATGCAGGTGCTTCAGCGCTACCATTGGCCAGGCAACGTGCGAGAGCTTGAAAACGTCATCGAACGAGCCCTGGTATTGTGCAAAGGGCCTTATGTGGGCGTGGACGATCTGCCGCCCAAAGTGATTCGCTCGGCTGCCGAGGCGACGCGGTCGGAGCAGCCCCAGCCGCAAACGCTCAAGCAGGCTTTGGAGGAGCCCGAAAAGCGGGTCATCGAAGACGCCCTTCGCGCCAACGGATGGAATCGACAACTGACGTCGGAGCAACTGGGCATCAACCGAACCACGCTCTACAAGAAGATGAAGCGTTACCGTTTGGACGCCGAGCCCTTGCCCACCTATTCCTGACGCCATTGGGTCTGTCGATGCCATGGGCTTGGTTCAAACCGTCAAGCACCGTGCCGCTAATCCGCCAATGTATCGGCCGCCCCGGCCGGAGCGATGACGACCATCACATCCCGGGCCTTGATTTTGTGATCGGGCCCCGGGTTGAGGTGGGTTTTCCCGTCGGCGCTTTGGATTCCCACAACCATGATGTTGGCCTTTGCCCGCAGGTTGAGATCTCGCAGCGACTGCGCTACGAGACTCGACTTGGGCTGTACGAAAACCTCTTCGATTTCCCACTCCGTGCCACCCATCGTGATGTCAAAGATGTGCGCCATGGCGGGTCGGGTGATAAGATTCACAAACCGCGTCGCCCCGATAGCTTGGGGGCAGATCACGCTAGTCGCCCCAGCACGTTTTAGTTTCGGTTCGGACCCGAGTTGTTCCGCGCGAGCGAAGATCGGCAGGTCTTCGCGGATGTCGCGCACGGTCAGCGTAACCAACACGTTGTCTGCGTCCTTGCGAAGGACGGAGACCAGGGCGGCTGCACGATCAACGCCGGCTTCGCGCAGCGTATGCTCGTTCGTAGCGTCACCGAGCACGTAGTCGATACCCGCCTCACCGATGGCCGCCGTGCGCTGGTCGTCGCAATCGACCACGATGACGTGTCGGCCCTTGAGCTTCAGCTCGAAACAGATGAGCTTGCCCATGCGGCCGTAGCCGCAGACGATGTAATGTCCGCTCATTTTGGCGATGCGACCTTTCAACTTTCGTCTACCCAGAACAGCACGAAGCTCACCGCTGACAATCGTAGCCTGCAAAAAGGCGAACGCCAGGGTGACGACGAGAATACCGAGCACGATGATGAAAGAGGTCCAGAGGTGGGCGGCCTCGCTGAGTTCCCATTGTTCTGAGTATCCGACGGTGGAGATCGTGATGAGTGTCTGGTATGCAGCCTGGCGGAGCGTAACGTCTTCTTCGATGAAGTAATAGCCTAATGACCCGACGAGAAACACGGCCACCAGGGCTGAAACGGCGATCAATAGCTTTTTCTGGACGGGCACGCACCTCTCCTTGCGGAGCTTGGACAATCACAATTTCGCCTGCGATATCAGTCGACGGGGCAAACTTCAACAGGTACGGCGGAACATCGGTGCGCGGCGACCTTGCGCGGCGTTCTTCAAATGAATCGACCGCCTCGGCCAAGCATGCCGGCGACAGGGGCACTTGGCCTTGCCGCGTGTCTGCGGAAACTCCTCTCACGCCACTTTCGCGCAGACCTTCTTGGCTGCGTCGGTCAGATCGGTGGCGATGACCAGCGCGGGGATGGCGGCTTCGGCGAGCAGCTTGCGTGCCCGGTCCACGTTCGTGCCCTCCAGGCGGACCACGACGGGAACGTTGAAGCCGATTCCCTTGGCTGCGGCGATGAGGGCTTCGGCGATCGTGTCGCATTTGGCGATGCCGCCGAAGATGTTGACCAGTATGCCCTGGACGCTCTTGTCGGTCAGAATGATGCGGAACGCTTCGGTCGCCCCTTCCGCCGTAACCGAGCCGCCAACGTCGAGGAAATTGGCCGGCTCTCCGCCGTGCAGCTTGATCAGGTCCATGGTGGCCATCGCCAGGCCCGCTCCGTTGACCAGACATCCGATATTTCCGTCCAGCGGGATGTAGGACAGGTTGTGTTCTTTCGCCTGCAACTCCAACGGGTTTTCCTCGCCTGGGTCGAACATTTCCCGAAGGCGTGAATGACGGAAGATCGCGTTGTCGTCGAAGTTCATCTTGGCGTCGATGGCCAGAATCTGACCGTCCTTCGTGCGAACCAGCGGATTGATCTCCGCCAATGAACAATCGTATTTGAAAAACACTTCGACCAGCCCACGAATGATGCGCGAAACCGCCTTGGCCTGTTCCTTGTCCGTCACTCCCAGGCCGGCGATGAGCCGCGCGCTTTGAAAGCCGAGCAAACCCAAATGCGGGTGAAGCCATTGTTTCACGATGGCGGTCGGGTTCTCCTTGGCTACGATCTCAATCTCGACGCCGCCCTCCCGCGACACCATGACCACCGGTCGGCGCCGGGTGCGATCGACGACGACGGCTGCATAATATTCGCTTTCGATATCCACCGCGGCGGCGATGAGCAGACGTTTGACCGCTATACCGTCCGATCCGGTTTGCGGTGAGACCATGCGGTTGGCGAGCATGAACTCGGCGGCCTCACGAACCTGTTCGGCGGAGTCGCAGAGCTTTACGAAGCCGGCCTTGCCGCGCCCGCCGGCAAAGACCTGCGCCTTGACCACCACGCGCCCGCCGATCTTGGCATATGCCTCGGCGGCGGCATCGACGGTTTGAACGACATGCGAGTCCGGCACAGCTACGCCGGCCTCCGCAAGCAACTCCCTGGCCTGATACTCATGTATTTTCATGGCCTGTGCTTTCTCGGGGGCTTACCGGATGTGGCGCCGCGACACAGCGACGCCGATCCGGGATGGATCAGCCGCATTCTGCCATGGTCATCCCAAAGATTCAACCGGTGCGTCCCATCCCGGCGCCAGGGGGAGAGCACGGTGCGGGGTGCCAGGGGCGGTTGGCAAGGGCTGGATCACGCGCTGGGGACCAGAACGGCGTGACCGGCGTCCACCAATGTCCGCTCGCGCTGAGCCAGGCTCATATCCGCGTCGATCATCATGCGGCAGAGCTCGGGCATCATCACCTTCGGCTCCCAACCCAGAACTTCCCGGGCCTTGGACGCGTCTCCCTGAAGGAGATCGACCTCCGTCGGACGAAGATAGCGTGCGTCAAACTTCACGTAGTCGCGCCAGTTCAGGTCCAGGCAGCGAAAGGCGGTCGTCAGGAAATCGCGCACGCTGTGGCAACGGCCGGTGGCGATGAGAAAATCAGCGGGCTCGGGCTGTTGGAGCATTAGCCACATGGCTTCCACGTAATCCCCGGCAAACCCCCAGTCGCGTCGGGCGTCGAGGTTTCCCAGATACAAGGTGTCCTGCAAACCCAGCTTGATCCGCGTCGCGGCGCGAGTGATCTTGCGCGTGACGAAGGTCTCGCCGCGCCGTGGTGATTCGTGGTTGAACAAGATGCCGTTGCACGCAAACAGACCGTAGGCCTCACGATAGTTGATCGTCTGCCAGTAGGCCTGAACCTTCGCGCACGCGTAGGGGCTGCGCGGATAAAACGGCGTAAGCTCGTTTTGGGGGATCTCGAGCACCTTGCCGTACATCTCGCTGCTGGAGGCCTGGTAGAAGCGGACCTGCCGACCGCTCGAACGCTGATAGTCGCAGACGGCTTCAAGAAGATGAAGCGTTCCGATGGCGACGACCTGGGCCGTGTAGACCGGCTGCTCGAAACTGGTTCTCACGTGCGACTGGGCAGCCAGGTTGTACACCTCGTCGGGCTGGACCTCGCCGATGATGCGCCGCAGACTGGTGGGTTCGAGCAGGTCGCCGTAGTGCAGATGGAAGCGTACCTCAGGCTCGTGGCGATCCTGGTACAGATGGTCGATTCTCTCGGTCGTAAAGACGCTCGCCCGCCGGACGACACCGTGCACCTCGTAATCTCGTTCCAGCAGTAGCTCCGAAAGATAGGAGCCGTCTTGCCCGGTGATTCCCGTAATCAAAGCGACCTTGCGCACGCGTTTTCCTTTCCAATCTCTTCGGGCGCGACCCGAGTCATCCTGCGGCGGAGCAGGCCTGCGTCCGTTCCTTATCATCGGCCGTTTTGGGCAATGATAGACAGCTTTGCCGGATCGACTGTGGTTCGGGTTGCCGTCGGAACCAGGTGCACACCAGCCGGTCTGATTGTGCTCGGACGCACCGGTCGGTCTCTGCGGCGAACACCTCAGCCGTATTGCTGACCACGACGGCGTCGCAAGGTTGTTGCAGGGCCTCTTCGAGCGGCATAACCGCAACGCCTCGATAGCAGCGTCTGGGTTGCGCAAAGCGGTCGTCGCCGATGGCCTGAATCGAAACGCCCACCTCCTTCGCCGCCCGGAAAAACGCATAGACGTTTTTGCCCAGGTCTGCGAAAACGACTCGCTGTACGCCCTCTTGCGCAAGTGCGGCCATCTTCCGACGCACGAATGCCCATCGGAAAAAATGCTCCAGCGCGTCCGGCGACAACCGACGCCGCCGATTACTCCATCGCTCGATCCGGCCTCGCCACCGCCCGGCACGCAGGCCACGTCTGAAAGCACGACCGTGACCGTGACGGCGGGCCAGCCAGCCGTACCGCTGCTCCCAATCCTTCCGGTAGACCGTGTAAAAGGGATCGGGCAGGTAGCGTGATACGACGCGAAGGTTGTTGCAAATGTCATAGAATGTGGTTCGTTCGGTCTGCCTCGCGTCGGGCGATTTAAGATGATCGACGTGTAGGTCGTCGAACAGACGAACGCTCCAACCGGCGCCGACCAGCCGAAAAGCCAGGTCGTATTCCTCTGCCTGCATGAAAAAGGATCGGTCCAGACCGCCCGCCGCTCGCAACGCTTCTGCGCGAAACCCCACGCCGCATCCTAGAAATACGTCGGTGAGCGCGCCACCCTCTTCCCGGCCGTCTGGAAGATGGACGATAAACCCGGCTGCCCCCAACTCGGGATCGTGTTCAAAATGCGTCACCATGCGCGCGACGGCGCCGGCCTGGGGATAGGAATCATCGTCGAGAAAGAGGATGTATTTCCCAGACGCCTGCTCGACACCGTAGGCCTTGGCGCAGCTTCCCTCGTTGCCGGACAGTCGCACCACGCGGTCGGCATGTTGGGCAGCCGCCCGGGCGGTGCCATCCGTGGAGGCGTTGTCCACCACGATGACCTCAACCTCGTCGCGTTTGAGGCCGCCGTCACCCAGGCGCGACAGAGTCGCCGCCAGCACGTCCCGGCGGTTGTGCGTCGCGATGACGATGCTCACGATGGGTCGATCACGAAACGGCATGGTTGGGAAATCTCCTATGCAGGAGAATTATCGGTCGGAAGTGGGGGCGGCATTGAGTGTGTTGGATTCCAATGGTGGAAACGCTACAAGCTGATCGTCGGCGTCAGGCGGGTCAGTGGATTGGCTTTATGGCGAGAAATCCTTCGCCGTTTCGGAGGCGGCTGGTTCGAGGTTGGTGTGCGCATCGCGGATGGCCAGCTCGCGCACCAGCACAGTCATATCCCGTCGTAGATGCCGCAGGCGGACATAGACCATCATAAACCCGCACATCATGACCACGACCGCGCAATAGATCAGCAGGTCGGCGCCCCGCCCGATCCCCAACAGGCCGGCCACCACGCCGATGGCCGCCGGCCAGACGATGGCAACCCCCGCCACCAGCCAGACCAGGGACCATACCACGCCCTCGCGGCGCGTTACCCACCGGCGCACCATCGCCGCGATTGTCGTCATCAGGAGGCACCCAAGCACCGCCAGCGTGATGATCTGGAACAGGTTCAAGCTCATTATCATTATTGAAAGACCCTCCCCAGCAGGTATTGCCAGACGATTCGAAGAGCCCCGCGCGAGGATTGCCCCTTGGCCAACGAGTAGACCGTATAGCGAATCTCAACGGGCACCTCGCGAAACGGTAATCCTGACAAGCGGATCTGGTCAATCAACTCGCTGGCATGGGCCATCCGGTCCATCGTAATGTGGATCGTCTCTGCCGCCCGGCGCGAAAACGCGCGAAGACCGTTGTGCGCATCGGTCAGCTTCACGCGGTTGACGATTTTCGTGAACAGAACCGCCAATCGTAGGAGGTTGCGTCGCGTCGAAGGGATGTTGACGGCCTTGCCGAGAAAGCGCGATCCGAGGGTGATCTCGCACTCCCCCCGCCAGATGGGTTCGAGCATGGCCGGGATATCCTCTACACGGTGCTGCCCGTCGGCGTCGAACGTCAGGATGAAGCGGGCGCCGTGTCGCAAGGCGAACTCGATGCCGGTTTGCAGGGCCGCCCCCTGCCCGCGATTGATGACATGGCGCAGGACGTACTTGGCGGAGCGCCGCGCCACGTCCAATGTGCCGTCCGTGGACCCATCGTCCACCACGACCACATTTGGAAACATCGCCCGAACCTCACGGGCGACGGGCTCAATCGAGGCGACCTCATTGAAGGCGGCGATGACGACAAAAAGGTCTTCGCGCACGTCGGGCGGTACAGGCCGGATCTGCTCTTTCGCTTCATCGGTCATGATAGGAACTGCAACACAATACGATCAATCTCGACCGGTCATTGTATCATGGACAACCCGGCCCTGTCGATGAAGTTCGCATTGGGGGCGTCG
Source organism: Planctomycetota bacterium (assembly GCA_022563615.1). Classification (GTDB taxonomy): domain Bacteria; phylum Planctomycetota; class Phycisphaerae; order UBA1845; family UBA1845; genus JADFMZ01. The sequence continues at coordinate 2,370 of JADFMZ010000066.1, read as the reverse complement.
GCGATCCCTACCGGCGCCGGCTCGCCGATAATAATGGAACGCGATCGGTTAGAAGCTTCGAGAAAGCGGAGTCATGCAGCCCGAAGGTAACCTGGACGTACATTCACAACCCGTCGCGGACCGTTGGGGCGTGGGTCTATGCGGCTTGCTCGTCGTTGCCGGCGTCGCCGTGTATGCGAACGGCTTCCAGGGCGTTTTCCTGTTCGACGACCTTCAGGAGATCGTGCAAGAGCCACGGATCCGACGGCTTTGGCCGCTGCTGGAGTTGTTGGCCGGTCGTCGTCCGGTGGTTGATCTGACGTTAGCGGTGAACTACGCCCTGGGAGGGCTCCACGAATGGGGTTTCCACGCGGTCAATCTGGCCGTACATATCCTGGCCTCGATCACACTCTTCGGATTGGTTCGTCGCACGCTGAGCCGGCTGGCGACCCATGCCCGCGTCCGAAGCAGTGCCGAACACCTGGCATTTACCATTGCGCTGTTCTGGCTCATTCATCCTTTGCAGACGCAGAGCGTCACCTATCTGATTCAACGATCCGAAGCGTTGATGGGGCTGTTCTATCTACTAACCTTGTATAGCGTGCTGCGCGGCTCAGATTCGGCGCGAAGCACTCTCTGGTATGTTCTGGCCGTTTTCGCCTGCGCGTTGGGGATGGGTAGCAAGGCTGTGATGGTCACGGCGCCGGTGATGGTTCTGCTGCTGGACAGAACGATTCTGGCTGGCTCGTTCCGAGCGGCGCTTCGGCAAAGATGGGGCTTGTATGTCGGATTGGCCTCGACGTGGATGATCCTCATCGTCTGCGGCGTGGCGGGGACCGTCCTGAACCCATCCAAGACGCACGTCACCGTTGGCTTGGGCTTCCAAGGGGCGACGCCATGGGAATATGCATTGACCCAGCCGGGCGTGTTGTTGCACTACATGAAGGTTTCCCTGTGGCCTAACTCGCTTTGCCTGGACTACGGTTGGCCTGTGGCCGGCGGCGCCCGGGAGATTGTAGCGCCGGCCTTGGTTCTGGCTTTCATGCTAGCCGGAACATTCCGGGCATTAATTCGCAAGTCGTGGCTGGGCTTGGTCGGTGCATGGTTCTTTGTGATCCTCTCTCCGACCTCGAGCATCATACCGATCCAGGACGCCGCCTTTGAACACCGGATGTACCTGCCGCTGGCAGCGGTCATCACCGCGGCTGTCGTCGGCGTATGGTGGGTGGTGGCGACGTGGTCCGCCCGGCATTCGATGTCGTCGGCTGTTGTTCGTGCGATCCATGTCAGCCTCATCGCCGGCGCAGCCATCCCGCTGGCGTATCTTACGGTCGATCGAAATCGGGACTACGGTAGCGCCGTCACCATGTGGCGCGACGTGGTTGCCAAGCGTCCCGCTAACCCAAGAGGGTACTACAATCTGGGCAAGGCACTCGATGAAGCGGGTCACGACACGGAAGCAATGCGGCACTATCAGCGGGCGACCGAAGTGGACCCGATGTACGATGAGGCCTATTTCGGACAGGGCGTGCTACTATCACGCCAAGGTCGGCTCGGTGATGCCGTCAAGGCGTACCGAGAGGCCATTCGACTACGTCCCGGCAACGCGGATGCACGAAGCAACCTGGGCAACGTGCTGGTCAGGCTGGGCCGCTTCGACCAGGCCGTCGAACAATATGACGAAGCTTTGCTGATTATGCCGGGACATGCGGACGCACGTTACAACCTTGGCAGCACTTGGTTGCAACTGGGCCGTTTCCCCGATGCGATTCGGGTCTTTCGAGAAGTATTGCAACGTCAACCCGACCACATGCCTGCCCGTCGCAACCTGGGCGCGGCCTTTGCTGATTCGGGGCGATGGGATGAAGCCATCCAGGCTTATCGCGAAGCGCTCAGGCTCGACCCGACACATGCCAATACACATGCCAACCTGGGAATTGCTCTCTTGCAGTGGGGCCGGTTCGAGGAAGCTAGAAAGTCGTTGCGTCGCGCCCTGGAAATTGAACCGGATCACGCGGCTGCGCGCCGCGCTCTACGTGCTACGCCCCCGTAGTATTCGAACCCCAACCCCCTGCTTCACAGGATTCACAACAACCCGAGCCGCGGGCTTCAGCCTGCGCGAACCTGCCAAAACGGCGAACGATCATCCAAAACGATGACGTCGCGGGGGCCTTGAGCCCGCCGTTCGGTTCGGAATCACAGGCGTAGCACGGATGAAACGCAACACTAACGGCGATCGACCGATACGATCACGTCGAAGTCCACAAGGATTCCAGAGTGATCGAACGTGAAGACAATCGTATCGCCACAGGAAAAATCGTCGCCGTCGCGCAGGACGTCGCTGTTGGCCTCCGGGCCGATGTCACCTAGGATGAGCAGGTCGGCGTCATC
>JADFMZ010000065.1 GCA_022563615.1 Planctomycetota bacterium | reverse complement strand
TCGACGAGAGTCGTTCCGGGGAGCGGAAGAAGAGGTCGCGGAATCCCGCGCGTCCATTGAGATTCACAACCCACGGCACCGGCAAGAATGACGGCGTCGACGCCGGTCATCGGCCTGAAATCGAGGCGCGCGCCATGACTCGGCTGCATCTCTCCCCTCAATCTGAACACTGCTTGTTGCCCCCGTGCTCTTCAGATCGAGCCAAGCCTTCGACGAAACGATTTGGCGTTGCCCTCAGACCTGCCCGGTACTTCGATATTACAACTCAGCGTAGTGTATGCGAAGTTTCTTTACAGTCAATGGTTTTGCGGGCCATTTTTTCTCCGACCGGTAAAAATAGGCAATTAAGGCGTAACTGCCCTATGCCCCCAAATCGACGGCTCTGATCGGAGACCGTGGAAACTGTTACCGGAAACGGGATGAGTTGGACCGGCGTTATGTCACAACTTGCCGCAACGGGACTGAGTGGATCTGACCACTTCATGTCGTTGGACATCGCCGCCCTCTGGCCGGCGTCCGATCGGTGATACGAACGCTGGCAATCCGGTCGTTCAGGTGGCTGACCGTCCGCCGGGGCTGCCGTCCGGTAAAATCACAGGATGGCCTTACACCCCGAAGCGTGATCCATGAGAATGTGACAGACCCGTGCATCTCACAGGTTTGGAATAGACGCCTGCCCCATAAATGGCGTCCGCCAGATGGCTCTTCCCGACTTGGAGGAGCCGATGACTCCAGGGACTCTGGTAAAGGGGGGCATCTTGGCACGTCCCCTCCAAGATGGCATAGGCTTCGCTGGTTGAACTTGCACGGAAAAAACTGTCCTTATTGGACGAACCGACCCGGGATCCCGACGCCCCGTTGGCGTGCAATTTGGTTCGCCTTCTCGTAGCCAGCGTCGACGTGGCGGATGATGCCGGTGGCAGGGTCGGCCGTCAGAACACGCTCCAGACGTACGGCGGCTTCTTTGGTGCCGTCGGCTACGATCACCTGCCCGGCGTGGATGGAGTAACCAATGCCGACGCCGCCGCCGTGATGCACGGAAACCCAGGTGGCTCCACAGGCGGTATTGACCAGCGCGTTGAGAATCGGCCAATCGGCAATCGCGTCCGAGCCGTCCTTCATGCCCTCCGTTTCTCGATTGGGCGAAGCCACGCTGCCGCAATCGAGATGGTCCCGACCGATAACGATCGGCGCGGAAATCTCCCCCTTAGCTATCAGGTCATTGAAAATCAGGCCCATCCTGGCCCGCTCGCCATAACCCAACCAACAAATCCGCGCGGGTAGACCTTGGAACTTGACGCGCTCCCCCGCCAGGCGAATCCACCGGCACAGGTGCTCGTTTTCAGGGAAGGTCTCCAAGACAGCGCGGTCGGTCCGGGCAATATCTTTCGGATCGCCGGAAAGCGCGACCCATCGGAAGGGGCCCTGCCCCTCGCAAAACAGCGGCCTGATGAAACGGGGCACAAACCCCTCGATATCCATGGCGTTCTCAACACCCACGAGCCCGGCCTGGGCGCGAATGTTGTTGCCGTAATCGAACGTGACGGCGCCGCGTTGTTGCAATTCGAGCATGGCTCGGACATGCTCCCCCATCGTCCGCATTGACTCGGCGATGTAACGATCCGGATCGGTCCGGCGCATCGTCATTGCTTCGCCAAAGCTCATTGAGTTGGGGACATATCCGTTCAGGGCGTCATGAGCGGAGGTCTGATCGGTCAGGATGTCGGGGGTGACGCCGCGTCGGATCAACTCAGGAAGCACGTCGGCGCAATTGCTCAACAATCCTACCGATAGCGCCCGGCCGGATTGCTTCGCCTTGTCGACCCATTCGAGTGCTTCATCAAGATCGGCGGTCCATTGATCCAGATACCCGTCCCGGCTACGCCTCTCCATGCGCGTTTTATCCACTTCCACGCACAGGCATACGCCCCCGTTCATCGTGACCGCCAGCGGCTGCGCCCCACCCATGCCGCCCAGCCCGCCGGTGACCACGACGCGCCCCTTGAGCGAACCGCCGAAGTATTCCCGGGCGACGGCCCCGAGCGTTTCATACGTGCCCTGCAAAATGCCTTGCGTGCCGATGTAGATCCAGCTTCCGGCGGTCATCTGCCCGAACATGGTCAGGCCCATGGCTTCGAGCTTGCGGAACTCGTCCCAGGTGGCCCAGTGCGGCACGAGCAGTGAGTTGGCGATCAACACGCGCGGGGCGTCGGGATGCGTCTTGACCACCCCGACCGCCCGGCCCGACTGGACCAGCAAGGTCTCGTCGTTTTCCAGCTTCTTGAGGGCAGCCACGATTCGATCGAAGTCAGGCCAACTTCGCGCCGCCTTGCCGCTGCCCCCGTAGACGATCAGCTCGTCGGGATTTTCAGCCACTTCGGGATCGAGGTTGTTCATCAGCATGCGCATAGCCGCTTCCTGCTGCCAGCCTTTGCAGGTGATGTCGGGGCCGCGCGGCGCACGCACGATCCGAGCGGATCCTGAGGTGGTCGGAGCGGTCGTCATGGTGATCTCCTCACTTGCCAGTCGTATTCAGCAGGGATCTCGTAGGCGGCGATTCCGGCTCCGTCAACCTCCGTGTTGCGGGTGGGCGGCCGCCAAGGGGGAGGGGTAGGGCAAAGATCATCTTTGCCCCTCTCCCGGCGAGCCGTCGTCGTTCCGGGGGAACGCAAAGATCATCTTTGCGCTACCCAACGGCTCAGCGGGAGCTTCGCCCTCCCATCGAGCCAATCGCCCTTCGAGAGTGGCCGATGCAGAACGTCCCTTCATGCTGCCACCCGTTTGCGCTATGATACCGCTGTTGTGAGCAAACCGGAATCATCTCCGCCGACCGAGCTTGTGAAAAAGCCGGAACAAGTGGCTGAGGTCTGCGCTGACTGCCGATCCCAGGGCCGGTTTGCCTTCGACACCGAGTTCGTCATGGAGGACCGCTATGAGACGGAAGTCTGCCTGATTCAAATCGCAACCGCGTCCTCCGTCGCCATCATCGATCCGCTGCTCGGGCTGGACCTGGGCGAGATTTGGGCGTTGGTCGCCGATCCCAAAGTGGAAACGATCGTCCACGCCGGGCAGGAGGATCTCGCGCTGTGCGTGCAACATACCGGACAGATTCCCCGGTGTATTTACGACGTGCAAATCGCAGCCGGTCTGGCCGGCCAGGACTACCCGCTCAGTCTGCAAAAGCTGGTCCAGGCCCTGTTGAACATCCGCCTCCACAAGGGCAAGACCCTGACGGACTGGCGACGGCGACCGCTGAGCGACGCTCAGATTCGCTATGCGGCTCAGGACGTACAGCATCTCCTGGCGGTTCACCACAACCTCACCGCCCAACTTGAAAAGTCCAAGCGGCAGACCTGGGCCAAGGCGGAGTTTCAACGGTTTGAACAATTGTCGCTCTACGACCGGGCCGTCGAGGAAAAGCTCCGGCGGGTCAAGGGTACCGGGGCGATGAGGGGGCGGCAGCTTGCCGTCGTGAACGACCTGCTGGCCTGGCGGGATGAATTGGCCTGTAAGCTGAACCGGCCTGCACGCGTCGTTCTAAAGGACCACCTGCTGGTGGAGATCGCCCGAACAGGAATCTCGTCGTACTCGCAGGTTCGTGATCTGCGCGGCCTGAATCTTAGCGACTCCAACGTCCGGGGGATGTGCGAGGTCGCCCGGGCTGCGTTGAACAAGCCGAGCGATCAATGGCCCAAGCCACAACCTCGTGACGAGGAAACGCCCAATGAGGCGGTACTGGTCACTCTGTTAACCGCCCTGGTTCGGAGCTATTGCCTCGAAAACAAGCTGGCCTACAGCCTCGTGGCGACCAAACACAGCATCCGTCAACTGGTTCGCCACCGAGCCGGCAGTAGTCGTTCGACCGACCACAAAGACGTCGAACTCCTAAGCGGATGGCGCGGTGGCAGCGTGGGCGCGTTTCTCGATGAAGTGCTTAAGGGGCAACGGCGAATTCGCATCGAACAAGTGCGAGGCCAGGCCAAGGTGCTTACGGAATCGATCGGTGAAGCCGAATTGCCGCGATAGCAGCCCGTTGAAAAATTGTGGCACGGGTTTGTAACCCGTGTTTTCACCGGTTGAAAACCGGTGCCACACTCAACCTTTGTGTTTTTCAACAGGCTGATAGGCCTTACGTTACCGTTCGAACGACGACGCGGTTGCCGCGCCGCTCCATTACTTCGACGTTGGAGCCAGCGTCAAGGTATTCGCCTTGCGTGACCACATCAACCAGGACCGAACCGAACATCGCCTTACCTGCCGGCCGCAGAGGCCCTTCGGTCTTCCCCAGGTCGCCTACCCTGGCTGCCCCTCGGTAAGGATCCCCGGTCAACACCTCTGAGGGGGTGGGGTTGGCGGGAACAAAGCGGTGGAAGATCGGCGTCTGGGGCAGATACTTGCTCAGCAGGAACATGCCCACGACCGACATGGCCATCGCAGCCACCAGCGTCTTGATCCCGCGCTGCACGAACTCCATGGTGCCATGCAGGTCGGGAGCAAACAGCGGAAACCATCGACCGGGCTCATCGGGAACGAACGTCGCCAGCAGGCCAACCAGAATCAAACCGAGCCCGGAAATCCCGGCTAAGCCAAACCCGGGGATCAAGAACACCTCCACGCCCAGCAGGGCGACTCCAAGGGCGATCAGGAGAAGCTCCCAAATGTTGGCCAAGCCCGTCAGATAGGGCGCGCCTACGAAAACGGCCAAGCAAATCAGCGCCACGAGCCCCGGCACCCCGACGCCGGGAGTATGAAACTCCACATACGCCCCGAGCAGGATGATCAGCATCAGGAAACCGCGGACGTACATCGACGTTAACCAGTAGGCCAGCGATTCGGACCAGTTGGCGTCAAGCCGGAACACGGAGGTCACATGGTAGCGGTCTCGGATCTCGTCGTCCGAACTGACAACCCCCTTGCTGAACCCGTAGGCGTAGGCCTCGCCCGCCGACATCTCAAGCAATTGATCGTCACGCACGATCGGCTGGATGGTATCCACTTCGATGTCGAGGATGGGGTCATGGTACGTCTCGACGAGTTTCCAGTCCGTTACCGATTCGGCGGGCGCAGCCGGAATTGCCTTGGACGGCTTCTTCGATGCATCCTTCTCGTCGTCGTCTCCGTCTTCGTCAGCGTCATCTTCCTCTTGAGGTGGGTCAGCCCTTACGCCGAAAAGACGCAGCTTCTCGTCGCGGAAGACGAACTTTCGCTCGCCGGTCTTTCCATGCTCCACCCACCACACCTCTCGATCGGGCAGCACGAACGCCTCACAAAGAACCTGGCTGTACCCGTTCAACCTGGCGGATGCTCGGAAATCCGCCAGGACGGGCGTATAGGCTTTGGGCTGAAGCTCCTCCGGGATCGCGGTCGCGCCGGTCGGTCCTCCCATAATGACCTGTGAATCGCCGATGCGCGAGGAGCGGGCCATGACCATCTCGTCACAGGCAACCGCGACCAGCGAACCTCCCGAGTGCGCGTTGGGATTGACCCAGGCGACCGTCTTGACGTCGGTCAATTCACGGATCAGGTCGGCCAGGGCGATCGAGCTGGTCACCAACCCGCCGGGCGTGTCCATGTCCAGAACGATGACGCTAGCGCCCTGTTCTTTGGCCTGTTCGATCCGGCGTCGCAGGCTCTCGACCGTCACATCCGTAAGCATGCCATGAATGCGTAAGAGGGCTGCGGTTCCCGTCGGCTCCATTTTGTCGGTGTCGGCGGGCGTTTCGGCCGGGGTCTCCGCCTCCGCTACGTCCGGCGGACTCGCCGTGGACGGCGAAACCAGTGCCAAAGCCGGCAGCATTGAGAACCGCAAGAAGGATTGAAACGAAAGGGCTTGTACCCACCTCATCCTGGTCGCCAACTTTCTGAAGGGCGTAGGGATCGCCGGGTACGAAATGGCTTCCCACGCGCTGTGGATTCTACAAGCTCAACCTCTTGTCGGCAAGTTGAACCGGAGACCGGCTTCATAGCCCTCGCAGACAAGAGCGGACAAGTACTGCGAGGGGGTGTTGGTCCAAAATCCATTCAGCGGCTTTGCGACCAGCCAGGGAGGGCGAGCCTCCCGGCGAGCCGTTCTTGTTTCGAGGGAGGCAAAGGTCTTTATTGCGCTACGCTCCGGCTCAGCGGGAGCTTCGCCCGCCCCTGCTGAACAACTCGTCCAATGAATGTTGATGGAGCGCTAGTACACCTTAACGCCTCAACTTGTGGTTGACGGGCAGCGCCATGTTGTCGTGTGCCACTGCTTTCAAGCAGTGTCCAGGGGTTTTGGTGGAGTTCGTGCACTGCTCAAGAGCAGTGGCACACCCACAAGATGACGTGTGACCATACACTAGCCCCGTTCGGGGCGTTCGCGTTGGCGCCAAGAGTCCACGGTGCGTTGGAGGCCTTCGTCGATGCCGATCTTGGCCCGCCAGTTCAACAGGGTCGCGGCGCGGGTCGTATCGAGTCGGCGCCGCGGCTGACCGTCGGGACGCGTTCGGTCCCATTCGATCCGCCCATGAAAGCCGCACACCTGCGCGATCCGGTTGGCCAGATCCGCGATCGTGATTTCCCGACCGGTGCCGAGGTTGATCGGCTGCGGGTCATTGTGGCAGGCGGTCGCAGCCACAATCCCATCGGCGGCGTCATCCACGTAGAGAAACTCGCGGCTGACCGTCCCGCCGCCCCAGCAGGTGACGGTGTCGATCCCGGCGTCGACCGCCTCACAAAACTTGCGAATCAATGCCGGAATGACGTGGGAGGTTTCTGGGTTGAAGTTATCTTCCGGTCCGTACAGATTCACCGGGATCAGATAGACGCCGTTGAGCGCGTACTGAGCTTTGTAGGCGGACAGCATTACGCCGAGCGCACGCTTGGCGACACCGTATGGGGCGTTGGTCTCCTCCGGGTACCCCGCCCACAGATCGTCCTCTCGAAAGGGGACCGCGCAATGTTTGGGATAGGCGCAGACCGTTCCGACAAGCACGAACTTTTCGACGCTACGTAGCCTGGCCTGTTCGATCATGTTCAAGCCCATGGCTAGGTTGGCGTGGATGAACCGGCCCGGTTGACGCTGATTCGCCCCGATGCCGCCGACGTCAGCCGCCAGATGAATCACGATGTCGGGCCTGGCTTGATCGAACATCCGCGCCGCCGCCGCCGCATCCGTTAGATCGAACTCCCGCGACCGGGGCACGAACAGATCAGCCGGGCTCAATTTCCGCAGGCGCGAACACACAACTCGACCGAGAAACCCCGCTCCACCGGTCACGCAAATGCGTTTGTTCGCCAACTCCGACAACCTTGTCTTCCCATTCTCGTGAGGCAACATCGTAGCCCGCAGTGGGCAAGGATTTCATCGGCTCGCATCGCCATTCAACTCTACCCGGCGCCTTACGACTCGACAATTCGGGAGACCGGGATCCTTAAGCAACGCGACAGAATCGGCGGGCCATGGGTAACTCGTGCAACCCGGGAGCCTCGCCCTCCCAAAGGCGCCGCCTGAAACGTCACGAACCCGGACTGGATGGCGGCGCACCACCAAGCGGATCACCCACGTCCACATGGCCGCCCGGGTGGGCGTTTTCGTGATCGTGCGGCTCGATATGCGATGTTATATGAACCCGCTCACGGGGAAATAATCCGAGAAGTGAGGCCTCCACACGTGAGGCCCGGCTATGGGCCTCGAAAATCGCCAACTCTCCCGGCACGAGCAAGTGCACATCGATCCATAACTCGTCGTTGATCTTTCGGCAACGCAGTTGGTGGTAGTCGACGATATGCCCTTCGCGCACCGCCAACTTCAAACCGTCGATCAAGCGTTGAGACAGTTGCGGGTCAAGCTCGTCCATGAGGCCGGCGATCGACTTGCGAATCAACGAGGCGCCGGTGATCATGATGTAGCCGCCGATCAGGATCGCCGTTACCGGATCCAGCCAGGTCACACCGGTAATCATGACCAGTCCCACGCCGACGATAGCCGCCGCAGTCGTCCACATGTCCGACAAGACGTGCTTGCCGTTGGCTGAGACGATCAGGGAGTTATGCTTCTTCCCGATGCGAATCAAGGCCAACCCCAGCACGAGATTCACCAGGGCCAACCCGCCGGCAATCGTCAGCCCGAGGCCCAGTCGTTGCAACTGAGACCCGTGAATCAGGCCTGCAATCCCGCTGTAGATCACCGCGATCGACGCGAGCAGAACCAGGGCGCCTTCAAACCCAGCCGAAAAATAGGCGATTCGACCGTGACCGTAAGGATGGTTGGCATCCGCAGGGCGGGCGGCAAACCACAGACTGAACACCGCAAGCCCGGTGGCGACACCGTGCACTACGGATTCCGCAGCGTCCGCGAGAATCGCGGTGCTGTGCGTAATCGCGTAGGCGGTGATCTTGCCGACCAGCATGACCACCGAAGCCAACAGGCTGACGATCATGACAACTTTTCGAGCGTCGCGTTTCACGGCACATCCGGGTGAGGGATCATCCTAAGCTCTGATCCAAAGAATGGCCCCCAAAGGTTGCAAGGGCGATTTCCGGAACGTGTATCAATCGGCTCTTGGCCACTTCATACATTCGGATAACGGTCGCCTTGTCTGCAGCGCCTTATGGGACGACAACGGCGCTCGAGCCCGGCGAGCACGCGATGAGAATCACCTCGATGTCCGTCGATTCCCGGATGCAGGCCTTTGCCTGGACGATAGCGGCTGACTCACGCACCGCGCGCATGTTTCCTTTATCGACCGGAATCTCCAGCCGCGCGTAATGCTAACCAAGTGTATTGAGTCGCCGGGCTGAATCTGTTATGATGACGACTACCGCGTCACGCCGCGAGCGGGGACCGTCGAAACGGGGAATTGTGTTCCTGGCGGGTGATTGGGCTTAGGGGTCACTACCCACCGGGCCGCAGCCCTAGGGGAGCGGATTTTACCCGCGAAACCGGACCGGGTTCTCACGGGCGCGGCTCTGAAAGAGGCTTTTCGAGCCCGATCTGAGCGGAAGTCCGCCGCCGCCTACCTTGAGCCTTGGGAGGGAATTGCTATGCCGTTAGGTATCTTTTCGCGGCTCGCCCTTATGGTTTTCGTTATCGGCACTACCGTATCCGCCGCCGCTCGAGAGCCCAACCGAGTCGCTCCCAAGGATTTGCGCCCCCGCGAAACCAGGGTTCACCCCGTCTTTGCGACCGTTGGATTTGAAACCGGGATCGTCACGTTAGTCTCGATCGTGGGGAATCCAGGTTCGAGTGAGCCACCCTCGATCGACTGGGGCGACAGTACGGACCCCACCCTCGCCGTTGTCGCCGACTGCTCCAGTCGAGAATGCAGCGTCGAGATTGTGGGTACGCACGTTTATCAGGAAACAGGCGTCTACACCATCGAGATCCAATTTCCTTCCGAGGAGACGGAGACCACGACGGCTACCGTTTCCACGGCGAGCGATTTCGTAATTCTCTCGATCGGCGACTCCGTGGCTTCGGGCGAGGGGAACCCCGTCGTAACCCTGCTGAAAGGGGGCCCGGCATGGGACGACTCCGGGTCGTGTCACCGCTCTTCGCTGGCCGGCCCCGCGCTCGCGGCCCGGCAAGTCATGGATGAGAACGAAAACGTGACGTTCGTTCACCAGGCCTGCAGCGGCGACGATATCGCAAGCGTCATACGGCAGTTCAAGGACGCTCGAGCCAAGCTCCCCCGTATCGACATCTTGTTGATCACGGCAGGCGCCAACGAGATTGCCGGCGGGTTTGGTAATCTCATCTGTGAGTGTATTGAAGTCCCGGTATGCGTGACAGCGGCCCTGGAAAACGGTGACGATCTCACGTTACGAAGCACGTGCGCCCGGGACGAAGAGTTCAAGAATAGAATCGCAGCGGACGTCGCCGGCCTGGCCGACAAGTACGCCGAACTGGCTCTGACAATTCAGTGCCAAAAGCTGGACGACAACACCGGAGAGGTCATCGACGACCCGGACTGCGCCGACCAAGGCCTTCCCATTCCCTCTGTCGTAATCATCACCGAATATTTCGACCCCACGCATGATCGACGCGGCAACTTTCCGGGACCTTTGACGGTTACTTCCTGCTCGGGGTATCTGCTTAACACCGAAGAATGGGAGTTCATGTTCGACAATGTGGTCATCCCCCTCAACGAGCAGGTGGCAAGCGCAGCCGCTTTGCACGGATGGGTTCTCGTTGATGGGATCGCGGACGAATTCCTGAAGCACGGATATTGCGCTTCCGCAGGCCTCGGCCCGGGATTATTGGGCAAATCCTGGGTCGTCAAGTTGCCCCAGTCTTTTCGGATGCAGGGCGACCAAAACGGAACGGCGCACCCCAATAGAAAGGGGCAGGAGGTATACCGGGACAGAATCTTCGAGGCGATCGTCGAATCCAACCCGCCGGTTACGACGGTGAGTGGCATAGCCGCCGGGCTGCGGTATGCCTTCGGTTCGCCGACGCCACAAAGTGTCGAATTGAGGTTGACTGCGAGCAACCTCGTCCGGGAGTCCGGAGTGGGACGCATCTACTTCGCCGTGGATGAACCGGCCTGCGACGCCGACCCTTCAGCCTTGAATCGTTGCTCCCTATACGTGGGCCCCTTCACGATCGACACCCCCGGTCTTCACACGGTCACTTTTTTCAGCGAGAACGCCTCCGGCCACGGCATGGAGAGAGCCAAGACCGTCGAGGTGTTCATAGACAAGTAGCCGCCGAGACTATTGTGCAAGGTCTTTCGTGAACGAGTGCTGAGCCGGTGGGCCCGGCTGCCCTCCCCTTGCCTGCAGATCGATTCTTGCGAGAATGCACGTATGCCGCTTCCCAAGACCAACATGGCCCTTGATGTTCCCAAGGTGATCGCGGGGAGTTCCCTTTGGCGTAGGCTGGACGAACACGCCGAACTTCAAGTGGCATTGTCGAACCTTCGAGGTGTCGCTTCACGAATTGCTGCCAAGATTTCAGCCGTGATTCCGTGGCTAACCGAGCATTCGGTCGACGCCCATATGGACCGCCTCTGGGCAGTAGCCGACGAGGTGTTCACGACCAAGGAGATCGCCCGGTTTTCGCCCGGTGAAGCCTTTGTGCTTGGGTGTTCGTTCTATGTTCATGATCTAGGCTACGCGTTGGCCGTAACGGAAAAGGGACGGAACGAGCTGCGCAAGCACGGCGCTTTCAAATCTACGCTTGAGCGGCTTCTTGTCGTCGACGGAATGTCCCCTGAGAAGGCGGATCAGCTTGCTCTACAACTCGTCTCGCATCTCGTTCATGCCAAGAACGCCGAGCCCCTGGTGACGGAAGCTCTGCCGGGGCTTAATGGCCGCTACCTGCTCGAATCGCCTGACTTGCGCAACAAGTGGTCGAGGTACATTGGTCAAGTCTCCGGCAGTCATCATTGGTCCCTGGCCGACGTTGACAAGAAACTCGGATTTGGAGGCGCGC
>JADFMZ010000064.1 GCA_022563615.1 Planctomycetota bacterium | reverse complement strand
AGTTAAATTGCTAACTGTATTATCTATCGAGTAGATTCTTAATACAGCCCCAGAAGTAATTGTTTGCCCTCTTAATATTGTATCTGTGCTAGATGCTCCGTCCCCCTCCAAATTGACACTATCTCTATTTAGGATATAGGAAGCTCCTTGTACTAGTGATAGTTGATATGTTCCTGGAGCAAAATGTACAGTTTCTCCGGAGGTCGCGCTGTCAATCACGGAATTAACAGTCTGATAACTCATGCTCGGATCGACAAACTTATCGGCTTTTGCGTATTGGCTTGAGCCCAAAGCGCCGGCGATCGCTACTCCTGCGGTAGCGATCCGATGGAAGCCTTTCGTTGCTCGGGTAAGGGAATGACTCGGTCTCGTTATTGCGCGTGATAACATTGCGTTGCTCCTTGCCTTGCCGGGGACTGAACTGACGCCCCTTGATCCTCAGCGGGTCCGCCGGGTGGCGGCGGCCCGGGGGCGTGCGGCGCCACCGACGGGCAAACAGCCGGTATTGTGACCGATTCCGCCGGTTTTGTCAACCCCGGCTTTCCGCCGCCCCGTAGACCGTAGGGTCCGCCGTGCGGACCATCTTGGGATGATCCCGGCCGGCCATCCGCACGGTGGACCCTACCACTTCACCGGTTGGAAACCGGCGCCACAGTTGAAGAATAGGCGCAACCCACCGTGTTGCGAATCATGGCTTGAGATGGTGGGCACGGCCCACCCTACGTCATTGTCGCCCTGGACCTGCTACACGAACACCGAATCCGCCGTCTTCATGCAACTATCATTTCACGCGCAGGGCCAGCAGGGTCTGGTCGTCGCGCTGGGGGAGGTTTTGCGTGAACGCCATCAGCTTGTGCACCACACAGTCGATGATGTGCTGGGCGTTGGGGACGTCCTCGCCGGCACAGCTTAACAGTCGATCCAGCCCATACATTTCGCCGCGCTCGTTGATGGCTTCGGTAATGCCGTCGGTGTAGAGCAACAAGGTATCTCCCGGAGAGAGAGTAAGAGATTTTTCCGGGAAGTGGCAGGAGGCCTCGACGGCCAGGGGGAGCCCGAGCGCATCTCCCAGTTCGCGCACGCGCGCCTTGCCATCCACCAGCAGCGGCGGGTTGTGACCGGCGCAACTGTAACGCAAGGACGCGTCGCGCGGATCGTAGATGGCGTAAAAGGCGGTCACAAACGTTCCGCTGAAACGGTCAGAATGATCGCAGAGTTGTCGGTTGGCCTGACACAGCATCTCGGAGGGCGTTGTGCACTGATAGCATTGCGCATGGAGCATGGTTCGCAGCATAGCCATCACGACCGCAGCCGGTGTACCGTGCCCGCTAACATCGGCGATCAACATGCCCCAACGTCCGTCGCCCAAATCAAAGAAGTCGTAATAATCGCCGCCGGCCCGTGCGGCGGTTCGATAGGATACGGCGATGTCCAATCCCGCGATGTTCGGTAATTGAGGCGGCAGCAGCGAACGCTGGATATGCGCAACACGGCGCATCTCGTGGTCAAGTTCTGCGTAGGCCGTCTGCAATTGCTGGGCTATGAGCAGATGATGGGTCGCTCGCCCGAACAGATTCGCGGTCAACATCGCGTCGGCGAGGTTGATCTGGTCGAAGCCTTGCGGATCGGCCGAGGTCCGCACGACCATATTGAGCGCTTCGCCGGAATCGTACAAAGGCAGCGCGATGAGGGATCGCACGTTCCGCAAATACTCATAGGTCTCGTCGGCCGGCGGTATGCGGAGGTCTCGTAGGGATTGAGGCTTACCCTCGTAGAGAAGTTCACCCAGCAATCCCGCACTGAGCAACGGCAGCCGATCGGGCTGCTGCCACGGGTCGATGTCCTGGGTCCACTGCGTGCTTCGGGTGATACGATACTTCGGAGGCTCCAAACCTCGACGGCTCAGCGAAACGGAATCCACGCCGCCGTACAGTTCGCGGGTGCGCTTCCGAAAGAGCTTGATCATGGCTTGCGGATCGGACTGGAGGCTGATCTCCCGAACCATTTGGGTAATCAAAGATAGCCGTCCGTCAGGATCCGTAAGCATTGCCCTCCCGCTGAGTAACCCGGTCATTCAAGGTTGACGGAGTATCAGACCGTCAGACCGCGGCGCCGCCGCGCAGCAGATCTAGAATGAACTGAGTGATCGCCAGGATGATGTTATTGATGACTGCGGTCACGATGAGGCCAATGATACCTGTCATTGAAACATTCTCCTGTGGTTGGGTTCCGGGATCCGTCCGTCATCGCCGGCGATGTCGTCGGGCGTTTCCGGTCACGACTACTCCTTGGATCCACCCGCACGAACCGTCGCGGGCGCTCCGCGCAAGAAAATACCCGCCGGAGCGGGTATTTCGTAAGCAAAAAAAATGCGGCAATCACCTACTCTCGCCTTGCGACTACCATCGGCCGTGCAGGCTTAACTGCCGTGTTCGGAATGGTAACGGGTGTTTCCCTGCACGTATATTCACCGCGCTGGCAATCGTAGGGGCACTGCCGAGCCTGTCAACTGCCGGCAACCATAAAATTTTCTGAGCCAGCAGTATCTCCGAAGAGGCCGCCGACCCCGGAATGCCGTCACAACCAAAGAGATCCCGACAAAACAGCACTACGCAAGGCTCGAGGAATCCGAAGAATCGCGCAAGCTAAAGCATGCGGCTCAGTTTTGTTAGCGCGCGTAGGGTGGACGAACCCAAAAACTAACTTCCAGGGCCGTTTTTACTGAAATAAATCAACTTAAACTCGATAGGGACGCCTTCCAGGGCTAGTTCCACGCCTTCGGGAAGGAAGTAGTCGGGTGTCACGAGCTTGATCACGTCGAGTGCGTCGAGATCTTCCTGCTTAAGCTGGATGACTCCGTAGGCGCGAGTCTCGCCCCTCTGCAAGCGGGCGACGACCTCTCGAAGACCGGTGACGGTAATGGTTTGCGTGACCAGCGAGAGCGGGGTTCCGTCGCGAGTCACAGGCTGCAGAGGCCTCTCCAGGTTGGCGAAGCTCATGGCCAGGAGAATCGGCACCGTGGGAATTTGGGTGGTGACGCGGCGGGCCTGCACCGTAGCGGTCACATCCACCGTCGCCGGCGTGATGACGGCGCCAAGCCCGAACGAGCGTGCGTCCAACGTAACCGAAACTGTAACGCTCTCACCGGCGGGCTGCTCATCCAGTAGCCGCTCGATTTCCGGGCCTATCTCACTCTGCAAAGGCTGGTTCAAGGGAAGCGTGTTGAAAAAGCTCTCGCGCATTTGAACCGTGGCTGTGACGCGCTGAAACTGCGGCTCGCGGTCGTACGCCAGCGCGAGGCGTTTGGCCACGACAGTAACTTCCCTTTCAATCCTATGGTCGATTTGGATTTGCAAGGAATCCGGCTGAACCGCGCTCACGGTGAGCTTGCGGAACTCTTTTGACAGCTCTGACAGCGCCCGGCGCACATCGTCGCGATCGAGGTGGATGAGTGAAGCCCCGGTGGGTCGGTCGGCGATTCGCAATCGAAGATGCAGGGGCGCCTGAGCCTGGGCCGCTTCGACGGCCTTTCGCGGTCCCGAGATTTCCAGCTCGCAGAGCGTCGCGTCACCCTCCGGCGCCAGCAGCATGTGCGGCGTATCGCGTGGCGGCAGGATCTCGAAGGACACGTCAATCGTTACGGTTTCGTTGACGAGGCTGTCCGCGCTGGCCCAGACCAGCGCGGTGAGCACGACCGTCATGCTAAGCAGCTTGACCTGTTCCATCTCGACTCGTCTTTGTCGTAGCCTCGGTTTCGTGCACGTCGCCCTGCCGGGCGTCGGCGTCCTTTGGTCCGGCGGTCAGCTCTTTCATCAGCGTGTCGCGCAGCGCTTCGATGGTCAGCGCGCGCCGGAGCTGCCCACGAATAGCCACTGAAATGGTGCCGGTTTCCTCGCTGACGACAATGACAACGGCATCGGTCTCATGACTCATGCCCAGCGCGGCGCGGTGGCGACTGCCCAGCGATCGGTCCACATCCTCGGATTCTGCAAGGGGGAACTGGCACCCCGCAGCGACGATGCGGCCTTGACTGATGATCACGCCCAGGTCGTGCAGGGCGGAGCCGGGCCAGAAGATTGTCTCCACGAGTTCGCTGGAGACCCGAGCGTCCAGCTCGACGCCGGTTTCGACGATGGCGGCCATCTCCGTCGTGCGTTCAAGGGCCATCAGCGCGCCGATCTTGTTGCGGGAGAGGCGCTCCACGGCTGTGACGATCTGCTCCAGCATCTGATCCGAACTCTTGATCCAGCGTTGGAGCCAGCCGACATCACCGAGCCGGAGCAGCATCCGCCGCAGCTCGGTCTGAAAAGCCACCAGTGAGACCAGAAAGACGCCCAGAATGAAGTAGGGATAGAGCACGTTGATGCGTTCAAACTCAAAGCGCTCCGCGATTAGCCAGACCACGGCGAAGCTGACCGCCAGAATCGTCAGCACCGCACGCACCAGCCTGGCGCCACGGGTGCCCTGGAGAAACCGCAGCACCGCGTAGACGACGCTGCCGATCAGCAACAGCTCGACCAGCACGATCCAGGGTCGGTCGGCCAATCGATCATAAATGGACTGCAGCCCGCGGAACGAATCGAGCTGACTCAAGTTGGAAGGGATACCCAATCGACTCCATCCATGTCTTCAGAAAGAGGAAACCATAGAAGGCTCGCGGGAGGAGTGTACACCAAGCTCCCGGAGTGAGCAAGTCGGCATTCATTTGACCATCGCCTTGGCGCAACGGCTGTTGTAAGAAGGCTAATCGCCGAAGCTGATGCCCTGGGCCAGGGGCAGTTCGGTGGTGTAGTTGATGGTGACGGTCTGTCGGCGCATGTAGGCCTTCCAGGCGTCGGAGCCGGACTCCCGACCGCCGCCCGTTTCCTTTTCGCCGCCGAACGCCCCACCAATCTCGGCGCCGCTGGTGCCGATGTTAACGTTGGCGATGCCGCAATCACTTCCTCGACTGGACAAGAAGCGCTCAGCTTCAAGAAGGTTGCGTGTGAAGATGGCTGAGCTTAGCCCCTGAGGGACACCGTTGTGCAGTTCCAGGGCTTCGTCAAGTGTGTGATAGGGGATGATGTACAGGATCGGCGCGAAGGTTTCCTCCTGCACGATGGGAAGTTCATTGCGTGCCGCCGCGATGCAGGGCGTAACGTAGCACCCGCCCGGGTAGGGCTCGCCGGTCAGTTTCTGCCCGCCGCAGAGCACCTCGCCGCCCTGTTGCTTGATCACGTTGACAGCCTGCATCATCGTTTCGACGGCGGAGGGGTCAATCAGCGGCCCCATCATGGTGCCCTCTTCGAAGGGGTTGCCGATTTTCACCTGCCGATACGCCGCGATGAGCTTTTCCACCAGTTCATCCCTTACGGACTCATGGACGATGATGCGTCGGGTGGAGGTGCATCGCTGGCCGGCGGTGCCCACGGCGCCGAATAGAATGGCCCGCACGGCCATCTTCATGTCGGCCTCGGGTGTCACGATGATGGCATTGTTGCCGCCCAGTTCGAGGATCGTTCGCCCGAGCCGTTTGCCGACGACCTCCGCGACGCGATACCCCATCCGACAACTTCCCGTCGAAGACACAAGCGGGATTCTCCGGTCGTTAATGAGCCATTCTCCGAGGGTGCTCCCGGAGCCGATTGCGAGGCTGAAAATAGCTGGATCGACGCCGGTGTCGCGGCAGACTTTCTCGGCGATTTTCGTGCACGCGATGGCCGTCAGCGGCGTCTGCGACGAGGGTTTCCACAGAACCGCGTCCCCACACACGGCTGCAAGAGCGGTGTTCCACGACCACACTGCGACCGGGAAATTGAACGCGCTGATAACGCCCACAATACCGAGCGGGTGCCACTGTTCGTACATGCGGTGGCCCGGTCGCTCGGACGGCATCGTTAAGCCATAAAGCTGGCGCGATAGCCCGACCGCAAAGTCGCAGATGTCGATCATCTCCTGCACTTCGCCCGCGCCTTCCGCGCGGATTTTGCCCATCTCCCAGGTGACCAGTGCGCCCAGATCCGCCTTGTGCTCCCGAAGGGCGAGGCCCAGTTGTCGGACGGTCTCGCCGCGTACCGGGGCAGGGACGCTCCGCCACTTCAGGAATGCGTCGTGGGCTCGAGCGGCAATCTGTTCGTAGTCGGCCGACGTCACCTGAGTGACACCGGCGATCACCTTTCCGTCGATGGGTGAAACGGAATCGAGTCGGCCACCGCCTCCGAGCCACTCACCACAGAAGCCGCCCGGGTTGAGCGATTCGAGTCCGAGCTTGCGCAAGAGATCGTTCATGGTTCCTTCCCAACGATTCAAGGTTTGGGTGAAGCTGCCTGGGAGGTGAGCATAGCGGGCGACTGATTCGCGTCAACCGCGTGAGCGGGATCGGCCGCTTCGGAATCGATGGGCAAGCCGCACAAGTCGGCTCAGCACTTCCTGCCCTTCTTTCGTCGCTTCGAGTCCGACAAATTGAAAGCCGAGGCAGGCCCGCCCATGCTCCGTCGACTCCCGATGCTGCAGGATTGCATCGACCACGATCGACGGCTTGCCCGAGCGCGGCGTAAACGCACACCGATAGGTGCGTCCGATCTCGAGCTCCTCCGACCGGGTCGCTTTGAGCCGCATCCCGCCGGCTGAAAGATCCTCCAGTTGTCCGTGCCGGAGATTTCGCGTCAATGCGTCGGAGCGGGCGGGTCCGTCGTTCCGCCAGAATCGTACCGCGATGATGGTTCCCGTGGGCGGGCATGCACGTTCAAAGGCCCTCCGCTGGATTTGTTGGATGTGATTCGGCCAGCGTAGCCTGACCAACCCCTCTTGGGCCTGACGTTGCATTTCCTCAAGCGTCGTTGCGAACAAGCATTTCTTGTGGCCGAAACGGAACGTCGCTCCAATCGGATCGCCCGGCGCCGGAAGCCGCATCAAACCACCGTTTTCGGGCCAGGAAATCTTGGCCACAATCTCATGCGCCGACTTCGAACCCTCGACGAACCTGCCCTTGAACGCGCGCCAACCCTCTGCGCTCTGGTGCGTCAGAAGCAAGGGGCGGCGGCCATCGATGGCATTCTGGATGATCTGATCCTGACGATCGTCGTTAATGATTTTTGGTGGACTCATGTCGGTCTTACGTCGCCTTGGTAGGGCATTCGCGATTCAGCGCGGCTCGAAGCCGTGCTTGTTGGCAATCGTCGTCGTTTCCGAAAAGGAACTCCATTCCGATTACGCAGGTGCCCGGCGTACCGGCCTGGGTGATATTGATGATCCTTGCGGGAAGATCGAACGGTTCGTCCGTTTCTGGAAGACTGAAGAGGACACAGATCGATTCCCCCGTCCGCAGCCGGTCGACATCATCCCAGGGAACACGGCAGGCAACTCCAGATTCGCTCAGGTTGAGCATGGTCGCCGTGGCCAGGCCCGTGTCAGAGTTGCCGCTCGTACGAATTTCGATCTTGACGGATCCGCGCAGGAGGCGGCGAGGACTTCGCCGCCGCTCGTCCACGCCAGCCCTAATCGTTCGGGGATTGTCCATCGTCTTATCTTCTCGCACCTGGCAACTGGCGTTGGAAGTTGGCCACAGAAGGAGCCATGATCCGTTGGTCGACTGCAAGACGCCGGCCCACCCCGGAGCGGAAGGCAAACCCGGCCCGGATGGAGTCACTGACTTCGATCACTCGCATGTGCTGAACGGACCCGAACATGCATAACTCATCGGAAACATCCGAGAGGCAATACCTCATATCCCAATGCTGCCCGACTTGAAGTCTCGTGCCGCCGGCCGCCTCGTAGCAGATGTCGGCGGACGCTTGGCGCGCGCAAACCCTATCCATCAATTCATTCACGTCTTGCATGGCGGTTTCGGCGCGGGACAACCCTCGTTCTCCATAGGCACACCCCCGGAGTGAGCTTGCGTAAAGTCCTTTCGGACTGTGGAGCCGGACACTTAATGTGGCGTACACGCTGCCGATAATGGCCCCGCAGGCATCCGCAATTCGGTGGATTGGATTAGAGGACCGGTGCGTCCGCTCCTTGCGAAGGACTCGCGGCGGAAACCTGTACGGTCGTGGGTGAGACATCGTCCCGCACCGCGCCGGCGGCCCCGGTCTCCGGTCTGGCGGCGTCCCCCTCGACGATAGCCGGGTCGCCCGAAGATGATCTTTGGTATCCGCCTGACCCCGGCTTATACGAGCCGGTCACAGCCACCAAGAGTCCGGGCATGGCGCACAGCAATACCACGATCCGAATCGCCAGCGCCATGCAGACGATTTGTGACGGACTACCAAAGGGCGAGAAGAAATACCGGTAAGTCAACTCGACCGTGCCCAACCCCTGCGGCGGTCCGGGAAGCGCCTGGACCACCACGCCGGTGTAGAAGTACGCGAGGAATTCGAGCACCTGACCGACGCCGGCCTCCAGTCGAAGCGCAACAGCCACGGCGAAGTAGGCCGCCATCGCCAGCAACTGCAGGAAAAACGTCAGGATCACGGATGCGACTACCGTCGATCCATGGCGGGCCAGCGTTCTGGCCGCCCGGTCCACGCGCTCGAGATGCTCGAACATCGGAAGCCGGGCGAGAAGATTTCTGAGGCCCGCGTAACGCCGCACCCAAGGCGACAGGTAGAGGACCACCGCTACGGTGCCGACTCCCACCATCGCAAAAAGATAGGGGCGAAGAATCGCCAGCCGGCCGTCGCTCGCGGCGAACATCGTAATGAACGTTACGATCATCACGATCGTACCCAGCCCGATGAGTCGATCCAAGACGACCGTCGTAACGGCTTCGGTCTTGTGCTCGGTATGGAGTGATGCAAAGTAGGCCTTGAACACGTCGCCGGCATTGGATCCGAGCGGGGCGGCGAAATTGAGAAAATTTCCCGCGAGGGTAAGCTTGAGACACTCCCAGTAGCTCAGCCTGATCCCCTGCACGCCCAGAAGCCAACGAAAACGAAGCGCCTGCGGAAGCACGACCGGAAAATGAATCAGCAGGGCCAATAGCAGAAAGCCCTTGCGGCTGTTGCGCCAGGCGGATTTCAAGCCGAATTGGATGGCCGGCGCGCCGTCCGAATCCACCGCAACTTCGGTTCGTGAAAGGGTTCGCGTCGTGCCATCGGGCAAGGCCACGACGACCGAGTCGCCGTCTTCGGTCACGTCGCCCACGACCGCCGTGCCGTCGACCAGCCGGACCTGATCCCGCAGAGTGACGCCCTGGAGCACAAACCAAAGCGCAGCCGCACAGACCGCAAGACGCAGAAAGTTAAGCAGTCGTTTCTTGACCCTTGAGGTCATCCGTCAACTCCAGACGCTATCGAATAGTAGGGTGCTTCAAAGTACCTGAGCCGCGGGCTTTAGCCCGCGCGATATTTTCGTTCTTTCAACCGTCCACAACAATGTCTTGTCCTAGTGCCTTAGTCGGTTGACCGCGCCTTGCGACATGAATGTTCGACGCAGGGCGACGGTTGAAGGGGCGTACTCACATATCGGCAGGTTCATGTCGGCGACTTCGCAGCGCGCTGACGGAGGCGAATCACCCCACGCCCCCACTGCTCTAGCTGATATCGCTGCAGGGTTCCATCAGGCCAGCCGACCTCAAGAGGCGGCGTGACCCGATCCTCGGGCCGCACCGGAAGATACAGCCGGTGGTCCTGGCTGGATTGATAGCCCTGGTTGGGAAGCATCCAATGCCACGGCCCTCCGTCCATCCTCACGCGAGCCCCCATGGGGGATCGGCCGCCCTGGCGATCCACCAGTTCCACCACCAACGCCTTACGTTGTCGATTGCCCAGGTTCTCAAAGAAAACCAACGGTCCGTTGTGCTGCAAAGCCACAACGTCCAAGTCGCCGTCGTTGTCCAGGTCTCCCGCGGCGCAGCCCCGAAGACTGAACGAGACCGGACGGCCAAACGCCTTGGCGGTTGGAACCTCCTCCAGCCGACCGTCGCGATTCTGCAAGTACAGACGAGGCCTTTGAGCGTAAGACTCTTTCGGATCACTCAAACGGTTGACCTGCGGATAGATGTGTCCGTTGGCGATAAAAACATCCACCAAGGCATCTTGATTGAAATCCTGCGCGCAGACACCCCAACCCATTTCGATCGGATGTCGATCCAGACCGATCGCAGCGGTGGCGTCGGACAGGATCCCGCGATCGTTGCGATAAAAGGTATTGGTCTGGCCTGAGAAGTTGGTGACCAACAGGTCCACGGTGCCGGTGCGATCGAAGTCCGCTGCGGCCACGCCCATCCCCGATTCATGATCCCCGGCGCCGTTGAAAGCCCCGCCTTTGCGCCGACCTACGGAAACGAACGTGGCGTCGCCGACATTCTCCAGGTAGAGGTTTTCCATGACGTCGCACCCGACGTAGACATCGACGTCGCCGTCGCCGTCGAAATCGGTCGCAACGACTCCGAAGCTGCGGGATTGCCGGGTGCAGTCCAGACCGGCAGCGTTTGAGCGGTCTTCAAAACGTCCTTGGCCTACGTTGATATAAAGCGTGTCTCGCTGCCCTTCGTAGCACCAGGGGCCGCAGCCGGTTTCCACCCCTCGGTACAAGCATTGGCCGCCGTCTTTCTCTTTCGTGGGATAGCTGTCGTAATCGAAGTGAACGTAGTTGGCGACGTAGATGTCGAGCAGCCCGTCGCCGTTGAAATCGGCAAAGGCCGCCGACGAACTCCACCGGGGATCGCCGACGCCCGCCGACGAGGTTACGTCCGTGAACGTTCCGTCGCCGTTGTTTCGGTAGAGTATGTTGGGCCCCCATTGGAGGACGTAAATATCGAAGTCCCCGTCGGCATCATAATCGGCGACGGCCACCCCGCACGACCAGGCGCCGCCGCGCACACCGGCTTCGTCCGTCACGTCGACAAAGCGCCACCCGCCCAGGTTTCGATAGAGCCGACATCCCGGATTGTCGTTGCGACGCCATCTCGCTTCGGTGGAGCCGTTGGGCACGAACAGATCGAGCCACCCGTCGTTGTCGTAGTCGATGATCCCAATGCCCTGGCCGTTCTGTTCCAGGATTGGCATTTGCGCGCCCGTGCCGCTGACATTGCGATAGGTGATCCCCGGCACGTCGAGACGAACGTTGAACAAAGGGCCCTCCGCGCGCTGTGGATCAGGAGGATCACTCGCGCTTGGTTCATCCGGACGACGAGCCTGTTTTTTCCCGGCCCGGACGGTCGATCGCCAGCCGGCTTCGAGTTTCTTCAGCGTCAGTCGGTCGTAGTGGGTCGCAAGGGCTTCGGACAGGGTTTGGCCTTCTTTCAGACTTCGAATCAAGCCGGCAAAGCGTTCCGGCCCGAGTCCCTCCAGGTAGGCGACCACGCTGTGCGCCAGCGGATATTGCTCGACCCCTATCGGCTCAACGCCGCGCAATAGTTCGTAAATCGGCCAGTCATAACGCACGTAGGTCTCAGCCAGCAGAGCGGCGTTGGCGGCATTGATGCACCGGTCGCCCAGCACGCGCTGCGAAACCAG